>JANXTP010000312.1 GCA_025352345.1 Burkholderiales bacterium
CGCGATAAAACGAAGGGCCTTTGCCTTCACCGAGATTGACCCACCTTGACGGCGACGCTGACGATCGCACCAGGCATCGGCGCGGCCACGTGCAGCGGGTTGGTGGCATCGGCCACCGGCCGGCCCTTGGCGGCGTCGCCGGCATCCGGACGCAGCACGCGCACCGTACGCGACTGGCCGTTCAGCTCGAACTGCACCTTCTGCGCTACGTCGCCGTCGGGCGCGATCGATTGCAGCGCCACCAGCAGCGTCTTCCCCGGGTCGATCTCGACCGCCAGCTCCTGCTGCGGCTGCGCGCCGTAGAAGAACACCGGCGTCGGCAGCATCGAGGTGTCGCCGTTTAACTTGGTGTACTCGCAGAAGTCGCGCATCAGCTTCGGGTACATCAGGTACGAGGCCAGCTGGCGGTCATCGATCGGCTGCTCGCAGTCGGCTACGGCCTTGGCACGGGCCGCTTCCAGATCGACAGGTGGCAAGCGGTCGCCAGGGCGGTAGGGAACCGGCGGCTCGTCGCTGTCGGCCAGCTTCAGCACCTTGCGGCTCAGCGCAGCCGGGAAGCCATCGGGCGGAAAGCCCAGCTCGCCCTTGAACAGCGAGACCACCGATTCGGGGAAAGCCACCTCGCGCGCCGGGTCGGTCACGTCGGCGGGGGTGAGGTCGCTGGCGACCATCATCAGCGCCATGTCGCCCACCACCTTGGAGGTCGGCGTCACTTTCACGATGTCGCCGAACAGCCGGTTCACATCGGCATAGGTCTGCGACACCTCGGTCCAGCGGTGCGCGATGCCGAGCGAGCGCGCCTGTTCGCGCAGGTTGGTGTACTGGCCGCCGGGCATTTCGTGGCGGTACACATCGGCGGTGCCGGAGCGTATTTCGGACTCGAACGGCGAGTAGAAACGGCGCACGCCTTCCCAGTACATCGACGCCGCGTGCAGCGCGTCTTGCGACAGGCCCGGGTCGCGTTCGGTCCCGGAAAGCGCTGCGGCAATCGACGACAAATTGGGCTGCGAGGTGAGCCCGCTCATCGCGTCGAGCGCGCCGTCGACCGCATCGCAGCCGGCCCCCACCGCCGCCAGCACCGACGCCGCCGAGGCACCGCTGGTGTCGTGGGTGTGGAAGTGCACCGGCAGCCCGGTTTCTTCCTTCAGTGCCTTGACCAGCGCGGTCACCGCTCGCGGCCGACATATCCCCGCCATGTCTTTGATGGCCAGCAGGTGCACGCCGGCTTTTTGCAGCTCGCGGGCAATGCCGAGGTAGTACTTCAAATCGTACTTTGGGCGTGCGCCATCAAACAGGTCACCGGTGTAGCAAATCGCGCCTTCGCACAGGCCGCCGTTTTCCACCACGGCATCGATGGCGACGCGCATGTTCTCGACCCAGTTCAGCGAGTCGAACACGCGGAACAGATCGACGCCGTTCAGCGCTGCCTGCTGCACGAAATGACGCACCACGTTGTCGGCGTAGTTGGTATAGCCCACCGCGTTCGAGCCGCGCAGCAGCATTTGGAACAGCACGTTCGGGATGGCTGCGCGCAACTGCGTCAGGCGCTGCCACGGGTCTTCTTTCAAGAAGCGAAGCGCGACGTCGAACGTGGCGCCGCCCCAGCATTCGAGTGAGAACAGGCCCGATAGCTCGCGGGCGTAGTAGGGTGCAATCGGCAGCATGTCGGCGGTGCGCATGCGGGTGGCGAGCAGCGACTGGTGCGCATCGCGCATCGTGGTGTCGGTCATCAGCACCGGCTTGTGCGCCAGCATCCACTGCGCAAAAGCCGTGGGCCCGAGTGCTTGCAGGCGCTGGCGGGTGCCGTCGGGGATCGGCGCATCGAGATCGACCTGGGGCAGCACCGGCTTGGGCAAGGGCAAGGCGGGCAGCACGCGGCCCTTGACTTCGGGGTTGCCGTTGACCGCCACTTCGCCCAAAAATCGCAGCAGCTTGCTGGCGCGGTCGCGGCGGGCGGCGAAGGCCAGCAGTTCGGGCGTGTTCTCGATGAAGCGGGTGGTCAGCGCGCCCTTCACATCGTTGCCGAAGATCGGGTGGTTGATCAGGTTTTCAAGAAACTGCAGGTTGGTCGACACCCCGCGGATGCGGAACTCGCGCAGTGCCCGGTCCATGCGGTGAATGGTTTCACCGGCGGTGGGCGCCCAGGCGGTCACCTTGACCAGCAGCGAGTCGTAGTAGGGCGTGATCACCGCGCCGCCATAGGCCGTGCCCGCGTCGAGCCGAATGCCGAAACCTGCTGCGCTGCGGTACGCGGCGAGCCGGCCGTAGTCGGGCAAAAAGCCGTTCTCCGGGTCTTCGGTGGTCACGCGGCATTGCAGCGCGTGGCCGTTGAGGGGGATTTTTCCTTGGGCGGGCACGCCCGTTGGGTGCAAGCCGGTCGCCGCCTCCGGCGAACCTTCAGTCACACCAATGTGGCCGCCTTCGGTGATGCGGATTTGCGCCTTCACGATGTCCACACCCGTGATCATTTCGGTCACCGTGTGTTCGACCTGAATGCGCGGGTTGACCTCGATGAAGTAACACTTGCCATCGTCGGCATCCATCAAGAATTCGACCGTGCCCGCGTGGGTGTAGCCCACCGAGCGCATCAGGCGCAGGGCGCTGTCGCACAGCGCGGCGCGGCCAGCCGGGTCGAGGTACGGCGCCGGGGCGCGCTCGACCACTTTTTGATTGCGCCGCTGCACGGTGCAGTCGCGCTCGTGCAGGTGCACCAAATTGCCGTGCTGGTCGCCGAGGATCTGCACCTCGACGTGCCGCGCACGGCGGATGAGTTTTTCGAAATACACCTCGTCGTTGCCGAAGGCGGCCAGCGCCTCTCGGCGCGACGCTTCCAGCGAACTCGCCAGCTCACCCTCGTGTTCGATCACCCGCATGCCGCGTCCGCCACCACCCCAGCTCGCTTTGAGCATCACCGGGTAGCCGACGCCGGCGGCCAGCTTCGCGCATTCGGCCACGTCCAGCGGCAAGGGCGGCGTGGCCGGCATCACCGACACACCGGCAGCCACGGCCGCATGGCGGGCCGCGACCTTGTTGCCGAGGGTGCGCATCACCTCGGGCGACGGGCCGATCCAGCGGATGCCGGCGGCGATCACCGCATCGGCGAATTCGGGGTTCTCGCTCAAAAAGCCGTAGCCGGGGTGGATCGCATCGGCCCCGGCGCGGCGCGCGATGCGCAGGATGTCTTCGCCGTCGAGGTAGGCCGCCAGCGGCTTCTGACCCTCGCCGACCAGGTAGCTCTCGTCGGCCTTGAAGCGGTGCAGCGCTTGGCGGTCCTGCTGCGAATAGATCGCCACCGTGCGGATGCGCATCTCGGAGGCGGCGCGCATCACGCGGATCGCGATCTCCGAGCGGTTGGCGATCAGGATCGAGCGGATCGGGCGGTGATTCATCGGGCGGCCTGGGTTGCAGTGGGCATGAGCGGGCGGGGGTCAAAAAAAGCGTCGATCAGTCGACAAATCGGGTCGCATGCAAGCTGAGTGCCGCCCCGTTCAGTGAACCCAACGCAAAACATGCAAGGATACCCAAACCCTTACACGCCACCCCCCCCATGAGCCGCCCCCATCACTACACCTTGATCTTCTCGTGCCCCGATCGCGTGGGCATCGTGGCGCGCGTCACCGGCTTCTTCGCCGAACACGGCGGCTGGATCCTCAGCTCCAGCCAGCATGCCGATGCCGATTCCGCCCGTTACTTCATGCGCGTCGAGGTCAAGGCCGATTCGCTGCCGTTCGACCACGCCGAGTTGCAACACCGCTTCAGCGCAGTGGCCGCCGAGTTCGGCATGGACTGGCGCATCAGCGACAGCGCGGTGCGCCGCCGCGTGCTGCTGCTTGTGTCAACCCAGGAGCACTGCCTCTACGACCTGCTGGCGCGCTGCCAGAGTGGCGAGTTGGATGTCGAGATTGCAGGCGTCGCCTCCAACCACGAGGTGTTTCGCGGCCTGGTCGAATGGCACGGCATTGCCTTCCACCACATCCCGGTGACGAAGGAAACCAAGCCCGAAGCTTTCGCCAAGCTGGAGGCGCTGTTCGAAGCCAGCCGTGCCGACACGATGGTGCTGGCGCGCTACATGCAAATCCTGCCGCCGTCGCTGTGCCGCAAGTACCCGGGGCAGATCATCAACATCCACCACAGCTTCTTGCCCAGCTTTGCCGGCGCCAAGCCGTACCACCAAGCCTGGGAGCGCGGCGTCAAGCTGATCGGCGCGACCTGCCACTACGTGACCGAAGACCTGGATGAAGGCCCGATCATCGAACAAGACGTGATGCGCATCGATCACAGCGATGCCATCGATGACCTGGTGCGTTGCGGCAAAGACGTGGAAAAAGCCGTGCTCGCGCGCGGCCTGCGCAACCACCTCGAAGACCGCATCTTGATCAACGGGCGCCGAACGGTGGTGTTCGGCTGACCCGTTCCCATCGGTGGGTCAACGCATCAACGCGTGACGCGCTGCGTCTGCGGTGAGGTGCCAAAGTCATCGCCTGCTGCGGCGATACCACCCGCCTTCAGCGCGCGCAGGTAGGCGTAGCGGCTTTGCGTGCGGGACAGGTTCGGCGCGGCATATGACGCCGAGTTGGCCGTCACACGCGGCAGCGCGGGCGCAGCCACCTTGGCGCTGGTCTTGACCTTCGCCACGGCAGGGGCGGGTTGGGCCCGCTCGAACTGCGCCAGCAGCGCAGCGCGGGTGTCGGTCAGGGTGTTGAAGTTGGTTGCGGGCGACGATTGATAGCGTGCGGTGGCCGAGCCAACGGTGAACACCGACAGGGCGGCGACGATCAGGGGGGTGAGCTTGTTCATGGTGAGTCCTTGGTGGATGAATGAGAGTGCGTGAACGACATCGACATCGCACCATCTGCTGATACGCATCCAGGGTATCTACGGATGCGCTCCCGGACGCCATCCTGTGCATGCCGCTATAAAGCCACAATTCCTGTCACCCTACCGCGCGAAGACTCAGCCCATGATCGACCTCTACACCTCCTCTACACCCAACGGCTGGAAGGCCTCCATCGCGCTCGAAGAACTCGGCCTGCCTTACACGCTGCACCCGATCAAGCTCGGGCTGCAAGAGCAGAAGTTGCCCGAGTACCTGAAGCTCAACCCCAATGGCCGCATCCCGACCATCGTCGACCGCGACGAGGACGATTTCGCGGTGTTCGAGTCCGGTGCCATCCTGATTTACCTGGCCGAGAAGACCGGCCGCCTGATGCCCACCGCGATGAAGCCGCGCTCGCAGGTGATCCAGTGGCTGATGTTCCAGATGGGCGGCGTCGGGCCGATGCAGGGCCAAGCGAATGTGTTCTTCCGCTACTTCCCGGAAAAAATTCCGTCGGTGATCGAGCGCTACCAGAAGGAAACGAAGCGGCTGTTCACCGTGCTCGACACCCGACTGAAGGACCATGAATACCTGGTCGATGACTTCAGCATCGCCGACATCGCGCACTGGTCGTGGGTGCGCCTTCACGACTGGGCCGGCATCGCTGTCGACGATCTGCCACATCTGCAACGTTGGATCGATCTGATGGCGGCGCGGCCCGCCTGCCAGCGCGGTATCGAAATCCCCGAGCCTTTCGTACCGAAGGAAGTCACCGAGTACGCGAAGAAGATCATCACCCCGTGACGAATGCCCGCCTTCGGTCACGGGTTAACGGTGAGCCCCCGTTGGCGAAGATCGTGGCACGATGTTCTGTCCTTAACTGCTCCCACCTGTCGCCCCACACGCGGCCGGCTCGCCCATGGAAAACACCGGACCCAATCCCAAGCCGCTCCAGGGCATCGTGATGGCCTGGCCTTCGAACGACGGCAAGGCGTTCGCCATTCGACTGCAATTGCCTGACGGTGACCTCGATCTCGAACTGGACGACATCATGCTGCGGCAGTTGCTGCAGGCGTTGATGGAGTCATCGGAGGCCTGCGCGCCAAAGCGAACCGACCTTCGCCCAATCGCCCAGATCGATCTGGCCGACGGCGTTCAGCTGCCGGCCAGCAGCCTCGATGTGCTGCCGCTGGGCAACGACGGCGAAGGTCGGCGGTTGGTGATGCGCGTCGGCACGATCGACCTCAACCTGATGATCGACTCGCGAGCGACAGCGCAGGCGTTGGCCAGCGCGCTGGTGGTCTGATGTCCGTTCTGCAGCTTCAATACTGAAGTTGCAGCGCGAGAACGAAGCGGTCCAGGTCTTCGCCGCCCTGAGTCACGTTGTTGCGTGAATAGGTGGCGCTGATCATGGCGTTTTGCTCTGCGATCACGTAATTGAGGCCGAAGTCGATCTGCTTCGTCGTGACGCGGTTGTCGGCATCGAACCGCTGCCAATGCACGAAAGGCTGGAAGCGGCCCCAGCCCACCTCCCGCTCGAACACATAGGACACGCCCGCTGAGTACGCCTTGCCCTGCTCGCCGCGCACCAGTCCATCGGTGTCGTAGTCGTAGTAGGCGGCTTCGAGCCCGAAAGCGCCGTAGCCCTTGAAGTTCTTCTCCAGCTGGAAGTCGAGGTTGTAGCTGTCGTAATCGCCCTTGCCGAGCGGCGTGATCACGCCGTTCTTCTGGTGCCTGAACGCCGCGCCGATGGCCAGGATGTCCGCCTTGCCCAGGTGGTCGGCCGTGCTGAAGTAGCCGGTCTCCAAGTCCCAGAAGTCGTATTGCAGCCGGCCCGAATACATCAGATCGTCGGAAGTTTTCAGGCCGGCCTGATGGGCCTGCGACCGGTTGAGCGCGCCGATGCCGAAGTGTCGGCCCTCGAAGGCGCCGACGGAGTAGCCCAAACGTCCTCCTGCCACGTTGCCCCAGATTGCCACGCCGTCGTCGCGTGCGACATAGATGCCGCCGTTGCAGCCGTAGCGCGACGACACGCAGGGCCAGTAACCGCCGCCGACCGAGTAGTACGGCCCGGCCATGTTGGCGCGTTCACTGGGCCCCACGAACCGGCCTGCCCAGACGTTGAATTCGGGCGCGAGTTCGAGCTGGGCGTACATGTCCAGCTTTCGGATGCGCTCGTTCGTGCCGTCCCATTCGGTGCTGAAGGTGGCCTTGAGGTACTTGTTGAGCGAGGCGCCGAAGTACAGCCGCGCACTGTCCAGATTCGGGTTGTTGACATGACCCCCGCCGTCGGCTGACGAGCGCTCGGCATGGGTGTAGCTGTAGCGCGTGCCGATGCCGAACGTGACGTACTGGTCGTCGCCGAAATCGTACCGGGCGCCAGCCCTGGCATGCATCGACGTGGCGGCCAAGGCAGCCGCGATCAGCGCCATTCGGTGGATATTGTTCAAACGCATGCGTGTCCCTCGTTGTTGTCGTTGTGGCTGCGCGATCACCAGGCTGCGGCGACCGCTCGGGCTAAGCCCGAAAACGGTGCATATATGCATGATTATGGTGCGTAGCCGGTGTTGTACGCTCAGCCCGCTGCATCAGGCAGGGCATTCGAATTTCGACGCACTCGACACCATGAAAGGCCGCAATCTCACCGGCGGGTTGGTCTACTCGACCGACAGTGGGCGCATGTGCCCGGCGTGCCGGCGGCCGATCGTTCAATGCGCCTGTGCGCTATCGACGCCAGTGGCGGCAGGCGACGGCATCGTGCGGGTGTCGCGTGAAACCCAGGGCCGCAAGGGCAAGGGCGTGACGGTGGTGCGCGGGCTGGCGCTCGATGTCGAAGCGCTGGCCCAGATGGGGCGCGAGCTGAAGGCTGCCTGCGGCTCGGGCGGCACGGTGAAGGACGGTGTCATCGAGATCCAGGGCGAGCACCGCGACCGGATCGTGGAGCGGCTGCAGGCTGCGGGCATGACCGTCAAGCGTGTCGGCGGCTGAGGCGCTGACACACACTGGCCGATGCCGCTCATGCTCGCCTCACCGTGAACCGTCCGCACCAATGACCCCGAGCGAATCCCCCACCCCGTTGCGCCTCACCGTGGCCAGTCTGTGCGCCGAATGGTGCGGCACCTGCCGCGACTACCGCGCCGACTTCGAGCGTGCGGTGCAGGCCCAGGCGGAGGCGGGCATCCACGGGGTGTGGATCGACATCGAGGATGAGGCCGAGCTGGTTGGTGCGATCGATGTGGAGAACTTCCCCACGCTGTTGATTGCTCGCGGCGACGAGGTGCTTTTTTTCGGCACCGTCACGCCCCACCGGTCGACGCTGATGCGGCTGATGCAGGCAGCGGTCGCCGGCAACACGCACCTTGGTGGTGAGGCGCCTGATGCAGAAGTACAGGCGCTGGCAGCCCGGTTGCACCGCGCGGCCCGGCCGGACTGACGCCGCCCCGGACGACACCGCGCCATTGCCGGTGCCTTCCTACAGCCGTCCACGCGGCGCCCTGACAGATCGCGGGTCTTCGCTTCGGCACAGTGGATTCATTGGTCGGGACCCGAGCTGTAACGCGGGAGCTGCTGATGCTTTCATCCACTTGAACAGGAGCTTCATATGAACAAGGATCAGGTCCAGGGGCGCGTCGAGCAGGTCAGGGGTGCTGTCAAGGAAGTCACGGGCAAAGCCATCGGCAACAAGAGCCTGGAAGTCGAGGGCAAGCTGGACAAGCTGACCGGCAAGATCCAGTCCGGCCAGGGTGATGCCAAGGAAAAGCTAAAGGACATCATCGACAAGGTTTGATGGGCCCGCTCGTCCTGCCGAAGCCGCCGGGTTCTGCCCGGCTGCTTTTTTATGGCCTGCGCACCGCAGCCACTACACTGCGACCGGGCCGATCCACGGTAGTCGGCGCAAGGCGAGCAGGCATGGTTCGGTTGGCGGCGCGATACAGCCATCGCAGTGGCGTTTCCAAGGTGACAAGGCGTCATGCCTGAGACGGCATTTGACGCCACCGCGGCACCGCCGTCAGACCGGCGACGCAAGCTGCAATTGCTGTCCGCGCAGCCCGACTCGGTGTTTGGGCTCTTTGTGCGCAGCGCCGCGCAACTCACAGCGAGCGAGTTCGCGGCCCTCAGTCTGGTCGGCGAACAGCAGCAGTGGTTCAAGGCGCCACTCGGCATTGAATCGCTGAACATCCCGCTGGAATGGTCGTTCTGCGCGCACGGCCTGCGCCACGGCGGGACCACGTTCGAGGTGCCCGATGCGCTGGCCGATCCGCGGTTTGCACAGCACCCGCTGGTGACCGGCGCGGCGGGCGTGCGCAGCTATGTGGGCCACCCGATCGAGTTCGAGGGCGAGCTGCTGGGTATGTTGTGCGTGATGAGTACGCAGCCCCGCACGATGACAGCGGCGCAGCAGCGTTGGTTGGTGGATCTGGCGCTCGGTGCTACCGAAGCGGCGGCCAGTCACGAGCGGGTGTTCAAGCTGCAGATCAGTGAACGGCGGCTGATTGATTTCGCCTCGGCGTCCAGCGACTGGCTATGGGAAACCGATTCTGCCCATCGCTACACCTGGCTGTCTGACCGCTTTGAAGACCTCACCGGGTTGACGGTGGCCGAGCATCTGAATTGCCAGCCGCCGGATTCGTCGATGCGCGACGGTGCCGGCCGCGTGGTCGAGCCGTCGCTGAGTTATTTGCAAGTGCTCGACCGCATGCAGTCGTTCGCCCGGGTCGTCGTGCTGAAGCCGACGCCGTTGGGCGATCGGCTGATTTCGTACAGCGCGATCGCCAAGTTCCGCAGCGATGGGCAGTTCAAGGGCTACCGCGGCTCGGCGCAGGACGTCACGCACCGCATCGGCGCCGAACGCCATGAGCGCGAGGTGTCCGACACGCTGCGGTTGCTGGCGCAGCACGTGCCTGGCGTGCTCTACCAGTACGTGACACGGTCTGACGGCAGCGGCTACTTCCCTTACACCAGCGACAGCATCCGCCAGCTGTTCGAACTGACACCCGAGGAACTGGTCCAGGATGGACAGGCGCTGGTCGCGCGCGTGCACCCGGACGACCGCAAGGGCTTCGCGATGCAGATCGAGGCGGCCGCTGTCGCCAACCAGCCCTGGTCGCAGACCTTCCGCGTGCAGCTGCCGCAGGCCGGCCAGCGGGTCGTCAGCGGGTTTGCGAGCCCGCGCCGGATGCCCGATGGCAGTGTGCTGTGGCACGGCTTTGCTGCCGACGTGACCGAGTCGGAACGCGCCGCAGCCGAGATCGCGCGCGCCGGCCAGCAATGGGAGCTGGCCTCGCAGGCGGCCGGCATCGGCATCTTCGAGCTGAACCTGTCGACTGCCACCATCACGCTCGATCGCAATGCCTGCGCCGTCCACGGCCTGGCTGGCGATTCACCGACCTCGTTTGTGCTCGGGCAATGGCTGGACATGCTGGTGCCGTCAGAGCGCGAGCGCGCACAGGCCTTCATCAGCCTGGCAGCGGTGTCGGGCGGCATCCAGCGCGATGTGCTGGGCGTCGTCACGCCAGCGGGCGACTCGCGGCAGATCGAATTCGTCACCCGCGCGCAGGCCACGCGCGAGCGCACCCGCACGCCGGTGCTGATCGGTGTGTGCCGCGACATCACCGAGGAGCAGGCGCTGGAGCGGCTGCGCGAGGAGATGGCCGACACCCGCGAGGCCAACCGCGGCAAGAGCGAGCTGCTGTCGCGCATCAGCCACGAGCTGCGCACGCCGCTCAACGGCATCCTCGGCTTCGCCCAATTGCTCGAAGGCGACCGCAAAGAGCCGCTGACCGGCATTCAGAGACAGAGGGTGCAGACCATTCGCACCTCGGGCACCCGGCTGCTTAGTCTGGTCAACGACGTGCTGGAGCTGTCGCGCATCGAGCAGCACATGTTCTCGCTGCAGCGCGAAGCGGTGTCCATCAATCTGGTGGTGTCCAACGGCATCTCGCTGTTGCAGCCGCTGGCGATGGAGCGTGCGGTACGGGTCGAGTTTGTCGGCCATGAGCTCGGCCTGTACGCCAAGGCCGACCGCCGCGGCATGGACCAGTTGTTCATCAACTTGCTGTCCAACGCCATCAAGTACAACCGCACCGGTGGCCATGTCCACATCGTTGTGGAGCCACTGGGCAGCGCCAGCCTTCAGATCCGCATCGAGGACTCGGGCGTCGGCATGACACCGTCTCAGCTCGATCAGTTGTTCCAGCCCTTCAACCGCGTGGGTGCCGAAAAGACGCAGATCGAGGGCACCGGGCTCGGCCTGGTCATCGCCCGCGAACTGACGCAGGGCATGGGCGGCACGATCGAGGTCGCGTCGACACCGAACACCGGCTCGTGCTTCGCCGTCACACTGCCGCAGGCGAAAGGCTCGCGGCGGGGGCCGGACTCGACCGACGCCATGCCGGCGCAGACGGACTGGATCGAAGCGGTCGGCGGCACCGCGCTGTACATCGAGGACGACCCGGTCAACGCGATGCTGATGCGCGAGGTGTTCGCGCGGCTCGGCAACTGGCGCCTGCTGGAAGCGTCCACCGGGGCCGAGGGGCTGAAGCTCGCGCGCACCGAACAGCCCGAACTGCTGCTGACCGACATGAACCTGCCCGACATGTCTGGCCTGGACATCGTGCGGCAGATCCGCCAGCACCCCGCCACGCGGCTGATGCATGTGATTGCCGTCACCGCCGACGCGCTGCCGCAGCAGCAGGAACTGGCCAAGCAGAGCGGCGTCGATGGCTACTGGACCAAGCCACTGGATCTGAACCTGATCCTGAAACACCTGCGCGCCTTCTTCTCGGGCCACCACGAGCCGCCGGTCACGACCAAGTAGTCTTTCGCTGTTCGACGCCGCCCAGGCGTTCACAGATCTTTACCGCCCAGCCACGGGCGCTTCACGCCGCGCGACCACCATCGCTCTACAGGATTGGTGCCAATCGGCCACCGATCTCCACAGGGTCTGACAGGAGCGCGTCATGGCACAAGCAAATACGGGTGGATTCAAGCGATCTGCTTTTCAGCGGGCAGCAGGGCGTTGGACGATGGTCGCGCTGGTCGCGTTGGCGACCAGCACCTTGGGTGCGGCGGCCTGGGCCGACGGTGACCGCGGTGGTCGGTGGGGTCATGCCGGCATGAGTGGCCCGGGTCCGTTCGGGCCGGGCCTGTTCGGGGGGCCGCCCGAGCGCATCGAGCGCGGCGTCGATCGCATGCTCGACCGCGTGCAGGCCACCGATGCGCAGCGCGCGCAGGTCAAGCAGATTGCGCTGGCGGCGGCCAGTGACCTGAAAGCGCAACGCGAGGCGGGGCGAGGCCTGTTCGAGCGCAACATGCAGCTGTTCAGCGCCCCGGTGGTCGATGCGAATGCGGCTGAGCAACTGCGCCAGCAGATGCTGGCGCAGCACGACCAATCCAGCCGCCGTGTGCTGCAGGCGATGCTCGAGATCAGCCGGGTGCTGTCGCCTGAACAGCGTGCGACACTGGCACAGCAGATGAAGGACCATCGTCGGCACGCCGGTCCGCCGCACGACGCACCGTCGCCAGCCCGCTGAACCCACGATGCCCGCACGCCTGCTGATCATCGATGACGACACCCGCCTGTCGGCGATGGTGGGCGATTACCTGCGAGCAGCGGGCTTCGAGGTCGAGGTGGCCGGCACGCTGGCGGCCGGTCGCGAGCGCTTGCTGGCCGGCGCACCAGCGTCGTCGGAGGCCTTCGATGCGCTGGTGCTCGACCTGATGCTGCCCGACGGTGACGGCCTCGACCTGTGCCGCGAGCTGCGCGCTGAACACCGCACCCGCCAGCTGCCGCTGCTGATGCTGACCGCGCGCGGCGAGCCGATGGATCGCATCGTCGGCCTCGAACTCGGCGCCGACGATTACCTGCCCAAACCGTTCGAGCCGCGTGAACTGCTGGCCCGCATCAAGGCCTTGCTGCGCCGCGCGGCGCCGGTGCCCGCCGGTGCAGATGAGGTGCTGCGCTTCGGCCGACTGGAGGTCGACCTCGGTGCCCGCGTCGCACGCGTCGACGGCAAGCCTTGCGACCTGACCAGCCACCAGTTCGAACTGCTGGTGGTGCTGGCGCAAAGCCCCGGCCGCGTGCTGTCGCGCGACCAGATCATGGATGCGCTGAAGGGCCATCCGATGGAGGCCTTCGACCGCTCGATCGATGTGCACATCTCGCGCATCCGCGCGCTGATCGAAGACGACCCCAAGGAGCCGCGTCGCGTGCTGACGGTGCGCGGCGCGGGCTACGTGTTTGCCAAGAAGCAAGATGCGGATTGACATGACCACAGCCTCGGCGGTGCGGGCATGAAAACGCTGACGCTGCGCATCTACCTCACGGTGGTCGTGGTGCTGCTGCTGTTTGCCGCGGCCTCGGGTTGGTTGTTCCAGCGCCAGATCGAGGGCGAGCGCAGCCGCGCCGACTCGATGCTGTCCGAGCGCATGGCCGCCTGGGGCGATCTGATCCAACGTTCGCTGCCCGGCAAGGACGCACCGACCGAAGAGCAGGCCGCCGCCTTGCTCGACTGGTCGCAACGGTTGCGCTTGCCGCTGGCGCTAGACGACCCGCAAGGCACGCGCATCGCGACCTCCGAATTGTTTGCGCAGCGCAGCCAGGATTCGGGCCCACCCGATCGCCCGGTGGCTGGCAGCGAACCTGGCCGCGAAGGCCATCGCCGCGCGTATGCCGTGCCACTGGAAGACGGGCGCACGCTGTGGGTGATGCGGCCCGGCCGCCGACCCGGACCGGGTTTTGGGCCTCCCGGCCCTGGGGATCGCCGGGGCGAGCCGCCGCTGGTGCCTGCGCTGATGACCCTGCCTTTCGTACCGCCGGCATGGCAAGGCGGTGCTGGTCTGGTTTTGCTGCTGGCACTGTTGTTCGTTGCGGTCGCGATCGGCGCCTGGCCGGTGGTGAACCGCCTCACGCGCCGCCTGACCAGCCTGCGCCGGGGTGTCGAGCAGTTCGGCGCGGGCGAACTGAGCCACCGCGTCGAGGTGGGTGGCCACGACGAAGTCGCCGCCGTGGCCAGCAGCTTCAACCAGGCAGCGGCGCGCATCGAGGCCTTGGTGCGTTCGCACCAGTCGCTGCTGGCCAACGCCAGCCACGAGCTGCGCTCGCCGCTCGCCCGCATGCGCATGGCGGTGTCGATGCTCGATGCAGCGCAGCCCGCACAGCGCGAGGGACTCAAGCGCGAGATCGATCTGAATGTGGCCGAACTCGACGCCTTGGTTGAAGAGGTGTTGCTGGCCAGCCGCCTCGACGCCGCACGCGACACCTTGCGCCGCGACCCGATCGACCTGCTGGGACTGCTGGCAGAAGAGGTGGCGCTGGTGGCCGCTCATGTCGAGGGCAGCGCCGTCACGGTGTACGGTGACGAACGCCTGCTGCGCCGCGCGGTGCGCAACCTGATCGACAACGCACAGCGCTACGGCGGCGGCGCGATCGACATCGTGCTGGCCACCAACAAAACCAGCACCGAAGTGCGCGTGTGCGACCGCGGGCCGGGCGTGCCCGAAGCCTTGCGCGAGCGCATCTTCGAGCCGTTTTACCGCCTGCCCGGCCACGCCGAAACCGCAGGCGGAGTGGGCCTGGGCCTGAGCCTCGTCAAGCAGATCGCCGAGCGCCACGGCGGCAAGGTGCGCTGCGAGCCGCGTGAAAGCGGGGGAAGCTGTTTTGTGTTGAGCCTGCCACGTACCGGGGGTTGAAGGTCAGGCGGTCAGCACGGCAGCCGACACATTGGCTTTCTGCATGGCCGCCTGCAGCGCCTTGTCGCGGCTGGCCAGTGGCAACTTGCGTCGTAACGACAGTTCGAGGTAAGCCGCGTCGTAGGTGCTCAGGTTGTGGCGTGCGGCAATGTCGTCCAGCGCGATCAGCGACACCGGCTCGCGGTCCACCTTCAAGCGCAGCGCTGACGCGGCAGCGACCAGTTCGCGTCGCTTGTCGGCCGTGATGCGTTTGCGGCGTTGCGCGCTGAGCAGCAGGTTGCCCACCTCCAGCAACCACAGCGCGGGCACCCAAACGTCGTGCGTGGCGGTGGCTTGCAGCGCGACTTCGGTGCGGGCATCGGCCTCATCGGGCAGAAACCAGGCGGCACTGACGGAGGCGTCTACAACGAATGCGCCCGCGTTGGCAGGCACTTTCAGCGCCGCCCTTCGCGGATCAGATCATGGCTTTTCAGGCGACCCAGGCTGACGCCCACGCGGCTCACCTTCAGCGCCGCAATCGCATCGCGCGCTCGCTGCCCGGCTTCGTCGGCAGCAGGCGGCACCAGACGCGCCACCACCTTGCCACGCCGTGTGATGGCGATTTCTTCACCGGCCTCGACACGGTGGATCAGTTCTGACAGGCGATTTTTGGCGACGAACAAGGCAACATCGTTCATGAGCTGACTCCTTGGCAGGCGCGTGGAAATTCTAGGTTCAAAAGAGCTAGCTAGCTATATTTTTCTGGGTGGTGCGAAAACCACCGTTGCACTGGCGTCAGGTGGCTGGCAGGCTGCGCACGATGGATGCCGGATTCCTCACGAATTTAATGCTGTATAAAAAAGCAGTCAGCCGTCGAATTCTCTTTGAAAATCAACGCTTTGGCATGTGCAGCGTGGGCCTGGTTAAGCAGCAGCCTCCTGAGTTAAGCAGCATTGCGTGCTGCATAAACTAATAGTTAGGGCATGGCATGGGTGAAGCTGTTGCTGCGCTTTTGAGGGCTGTTGTCGAAGTAGCTCTTATTTTTACAGGCAAGGCTGTCATTACGCTGGTCAGCTTCGGGCGTTGGCGCAGCGAGTCGCTTAGTGGCGCGGAGGGCCGCATTTATGGTCCTGCTGGTGCTTTGTCGTTTAAGCGTGAAGGCCAACGCGTGTTCACCCCTACGGGCCTACCGCTCATCGGAGTGGTGTTTTATGTGTTGTTATTACTCGCCTTGCTGTGGTTTACATCTTTGCCCTAACCCGTCGTTCAAGCGGACGCCTAACGGCGCCGCTTACCTTCAACGCTAGAGCTCAAGATGAAGCGTTTCATCGAGGCCATTCCGCAATGTTCGCTATTGCGCACCCACCCGATAGTGGGGCCCGTTCCTGGCTGGTTCTTTCGCGCCGAGGAAACCTCGAATGCGGCATGGGTGGCGGAAAGCAAAGACAAATGGGGGCGGCTTGTTTCATCCTGCAGCGTTGATGACCAAGAAGCGTTAGCGAGTTGCGCTGAGCAGGCACTCGGTATCAATGCTCAAACCGCTCAGCTCCAACCAACTGTTCAACCGGGCGCTAGGCATCACAAATATCGAATTCAGCGGCCGGGACCAAACAGCCACAACGCGGCAGAGCCGTGCGGCCACTATCTACCGCAAGACCGATATCGCCAGTAGTATCATCCGGCATGAACGCCTCAGCCAAGCTCCTCGCAGCCATGCGTCGAAGCCCGCTGGATTGGCAGATCGGTGATCTCCAGACCGTCGCCCGCCAGAATGGTCTCGATTGGCGCCACCAGAAGAGCAGCCACTGCGTCTTTGTGCGCGCGGACGGGCGGACTCTGTCCGTCCCTGCACATCGGCCTATCAAGCAGGTCTACATTCGGAAATTTCTCGAACTTGTCGACGGAGCGTGAACGATGAACAAGTTGACTGACTATCCATTCGAAGTACGTCCGCTGGCCGCGGAAGAAGGCGGCGGCTATCTCGTTTCGTTCCCGGACTTTGCGGAGTGCATCTCGGACGGTGAGAGCGTTGATGAAGCCATCGAAAATGGCCAAGACGCGCTCAAGGCCACCATCGCTGCGTTGAAGGCGAAGAAGTTGGCAGTGCCCGCACCGAACAGCGGTGGGGTAGCGTCTGGCAAGTTCGTGGCTCGCGTCCCCAAGACCGTCCACGCGCAACTGGCAACTCGGGCACGCGCAGAAGGCGTCTCTCTCAATGCCCTGGTACTCACCTTCATTGCTCAGGGCCTTGGGGGCAGCGGCAACAAGGCGCGCGCTAAGAGTGCTGCCTAACAGCTCGCTCAAGCTCATACTTTGGGCGTCTCAGTCGTGATCCAGAGAGAGCATGCTTGAGCGGCTCCGGTTTACCGACCTCTGAAAATGGCTCCCGCGTTACTTCACTGATCAGTTTGTTGATTCTCTCGACCATCTTCTTGTCTTGCCTCTGCCAGTAAAAGTAGTCCTCCCATGCAAATCACCGGTCAGTGCCACTGCGGCGCCATCAGGTTCAAGGCGACGGTTGACCCGAAGAAGGTGCTGCTCTGCCACTGCACGGATTGCCAGCAGATCTCTGGCGCGCCCTTCAGGGCCGTGCTGCCGACGCCCGTGGAGGACGTGATCCTGTCAGGCTCCGCGAAGCACTACGTCAAGGTGGCGGAAAGCGGCAACCGAAGAGCGCAAGCCTTCTGCGCTGAGTGTGGAACTCAGCTGTATGCCACCGAAGCCGAGGTTCCCAAGGTGTTGAATCTGAGGCTGGGCTGTGTGAACGAGAGAGCCGAATTGGCACCACAAGCACAGGTGTGGGGTGAATCAGCCATGCCTTGGCTCGGGCGACTTCAGACCTTGCCTGTTCATGCCAAGGGTTTGACCAGCCCGCTCATGTCACCAGGGGTTGCGGCACCGGCTGACTGATAGTCCGGGCCCGAGAGGGCGGGTAACGGAGGCACAAATGGCGGCACAAGTGGTGGCATAAACGCCGCCGCCCAGCACTGCACCGCGCTGGCCAGCCAGTCGGCCACCGTGACGCCATGCGCCTCGATGCCGAGCACCGCGCCCGCCGCGCGCAGGGCCGCCAGCGGGTCGCGCGTGTCGATGGGCTCGGCACCATTCTGTTTCGACAGCTTCTGGCCATCAGTGGCCAGCACCAGCGGTGCGTGCAGGTAGTGCGGTGTGGGCAGGCCGAGCTGGCGTTGCAGGTGGATCTGTCGCGCGGTGTTGTCGGCGATGTCTTCGCCGCGCACCACGTGCGTGACGCCCTGCGCGGCGTCGTCGACCACCACCGCGAGCTGATACGCCCACAGCCCATCGGCGCGCTGCAGCACGAAGTCGCCGATCGCTTGCGTCACGTTCTGGGTTTGTGGGCCCAGCTTGCGGTCGTGCCAGTTGATGACCACATCGCTGCCATCGGCCTGCGTGCAGCGCAGCCGCTGTGCGCGCGCCGGTTTGCCGTGCAGGCCGCTACGGCAGGTGCCGGGATAAACCAGCTCGCCGTGGCGCAGGCGCACCTGCCCGAGGGCTTGCCACGCCGCTTCGATGTCGCTCCGCGAGCAGCCGCAGGCAAAGGCCAGGCTGCGCTGGGTCAGTTGCTGCAACGCTGACGAATAAAGCGCGCTGCGCTGCGATTGCCACACCACCGGCTCGTCGGCATGCAGGCCGCAGGCCGCGAGCTGCGCGAGGATCAGGGTGTCTGCGCCGGCCACGCAGCGCGGCGTGTCGACGTCTTCGATGCGCACCAGCCAGCGGCCGCCCAGCGCGCGCGCATCGAGCCAGCTGGCCAGCGCGGCGACCAGCGAGCCCGCATGCAGCGGGCCGGTGGGCGAGGGGGCAAAGCGGCCGGTGGGGCGGGGCATCGCGGGCTCGCTGTACCGGCTCAGAACCCCTGCAGCCGCGGGCCGGCGTGGCGCTCCAGCAGTGCCAGGCGCGTGGCCGGGCGGGCCAGCCGATCCAGCCACCAGCGCAGCGCCAGGCCGACCGGCGCGCTGCGGCTGCTGCCCTTTTTGCCCGTGCCGCCGGCCACGCCCGCGTCGCCGATCAGGCCGGCGTCCAGCGCCCGCGGATCGCCGATCGACGACCGCGCCGAAGGCACCCGCCAGGCGTAGCTGAAGGTGGCCGGCGGCCGGGTGCGCTCGACGCTCTTCACAACCAGGCGGCCAGCGGCGATGTGCTCGCGGGCCACCGGTTCGGGGAGGAAGCCGCAGCCCAGACAGCGCAGCTGGGCTTCGAGCTTGGCCTGCATCGTTGGCACGGTGAAGACGTCCTGCCCCGGCAGCAGGTTCACCGTGACCGGCGCCAGGCGGTGCGCCGAGTCGGCCACGGCAACGGCGCGGTGGCGCACCAGCATGGCGTCGGTGATCGATTCATCGACCGCGGCCAGCGGATGGTGCGGCGCGACCGCGAACACGAATCCCATCGTGCCCAGCGGCTCGACCTTCACGCCGGCCGGCGGCGCGCGGTCGTGGGTGACGCCGATGTCCAGGTCGGCCTGGCCGCTGACCAGCGCCTCCCAGGTGCCGGCGAGCACCTCGGTGCGCAGCCGCAGCCGCGTGCCCGGGCCAGCGGCGTCGGCGGGCACCCCGCCAGCGGGATGGCCAGATACCGCGCCAGTCGGCGCGGGGGGGCGCAGCGCATAGAAGTCCTCGCACAGCTCGAACACCGTCAGCCTCGACAGCGCATCGTCGACCGCAATCGTCAGCTGCGTTTCCCAGCCGGTGGCGACCCGTTTGACACGGTTGGCCACCGCATCCAGCTGCTCCAGCAGCCGGCGTCCTTCGTGCAGCAGCTCGATGCCGGCGGCGGTCAGCTTGGCCTGGCCCGAGCGGCGGTCGAACAGCAGCACGTCGAGCGCGTCTTCGAGCTGCCGCACGCTGTAGGTCAGCGCCGAAGGCACCTTGCCCATTTCACGGGCGGCGGCAGCAAAGCTGCCGGTGCGGGCGATGACGTCCATCATCGTCAGCGCGTCGGGGGTCAGCACGTTGCGGGACATGGGCAAGTCGTCAGTGACGGAGGATGGCGACGCTTCATGTTATTTGAATGCTTGCTTCAAGTCGCGGTGAACGTCGCAAGGGCAGTCGACTTCTACAGTGAAGCTTCACGACAGGAGATCACCATGCTCACACTGCGCAAAGCCCAGGACCGCGGTCATGCCGACCACGGCTGGCTCCAGAGCCACCACAGCTTCTCGTTCGCCGATTACCGCGATCCGGCCCACATGGGCTACGGCAACCTGCGGGTCATCAACGACGACTACATCGCCCCGGGCACCGGCTTCGGCACGCACGGTCACCGCGACATGGAGATCGTCACCTACGTGCTCAGCGGCGCGCTGGCCCACAAGGACAGCCTCGGCACCGGCGCAGTGATCCTGCCGGGCGACGTGCAGCGCATGAGCGCCGGCCGCGGCGTGCAGCACAGCGAGTTCAACCACGCGCCCGACGCCACCACGCACCTGCTGCAGATCTGGATCCTGCCCAGCGAACAGGGCATCGAGCCCGGCTACGAGCAGAAGCAGTTTGACGCTGCCGGCAAGCGCGGCCGCCTGCGCCTGGTCGCGAGCCCTGACGGCCGCGATGGTTCGGTGACGGTGCATGCCGACGCGTCGATCCGTGCTGGCCTGTTCGATGCCGGCGAGCACGCCGAGCTGGCGCTCGACCCGCAACGCAAGGCCTATGTGCACCTGGTGCGCGGACAGCTCAGCGTCAACGGCCAGGTGCTGGTGGGTGGCGACGCGGCCAAGCTCAGCGGCGAGAGCCGGCTGGTACTCGCCGACGCTCAGGACGCCGAAGTGCTGGTGTTCGACCTGGCGGCTTGAGCGCAGGTCAATTTTTCTTTGCACGCAAGTTCTTTCATTTCATTCGGGAAATCCACATGTCCAAGATCGCCATCGTGTTCCACAGCGGCTACGGCCACACCCGGAAAATGGCCGAGTCGGTCGCCGCAGGGTCGGGCGGCGAGCTCGTTGCCATCGACGCCGAGGGCAACCTCACGCCGGAGCAATGGGCCACGTTGCACGCGGCCGATGCCATCGTGTTCGGCTCGCCGACTTACATGGGCAGCGTGTCGTGGCAGTTCAAGAAATTTGCTGATGCGTCCAGCAAGCCCTGGTTCACCCAGGCGTGGAAGGACAAGATCGCCGCTGGCTTCACCAACTCGGCCTCGATGAACGGCGACAAGCTGTCGACGTTGCATTACTTCTTCACGCTGAGCCAGCAGCACAGCATGGTCTGGGTAGGCACCGGCGCGATGCCCAGCAATGCGAAGGCCGCAGGACGCAACGACTTGAACTACCTGGGCTCGATGGCCGGGGCAATCGCGGCAACGCCATCGGACGCCAGCGTCGACGAGATGCTGCCGGGCGACCTGGAAACCGCGCGCCGCTTCGGCGAGCGTGTGACCGCGGTCACCGCGCGCTTCAACAAGTAAGCAAGTTGCACAGCGGCTCGGGCCCCGCCCCTGCGCTGCTTGCTACATTGCGACATGGACATCGTGTTGACGGTTTTGCGGCTGCTGCCCTGGCATGACTGGGTGGCGCTCGCCATCTTCTTCGGGGGCTGGGTTGGCTACGCCTGGTTCGCCCGCAGCCTGGCGCATCGCCAGCCTTCGATCCTGGCGTCGACCAACCGCATCCGGCGGCAGTGGATGCTGCAGACCACCTTCCGCGAGGTGCGCGTGGTCGATGGTGTGGTGATCCAGAACCTGTCGACCAGCCCGTCGTTCTTCGCCTCGACGACCATCCTGATCATCGGTGGCCTGCTCGCGGTGCTGGGCTCGAACAACGCGGGTGAGTTGGTGCGCGAGATCCCGTTCGCGGTGCGCACCTCGGTGCTGGTGCTCGACATGAAGATCGTGCTGTTGCTGGCGATCTTCGTCTACGCTTTCTTCCGCTTCACATGGTCGATGCGGCAGTACACCTTCGGTGCGCTGCTCGTGGCCTCGGCCCCCGAGTCCACGCAGTTCGAGCAGCACGCGATCTCGCGCGACGAATTCGCCGACCGAGCGGGTCGGGTCGTCGGCATGGCGGCCGAGACCTTCAACGATGGGCTGCGGGCCTACTACTTTGCGTTCGCGGCGCTCAGCTGGCTGCTGTCACCACTGGCTTTCGCGCTGGCCACCGCGGGCGTGATCTACATCCTGTACCAGCGGGAATTCCACTCCGATGTGCTGGCGGTGCTGAATTCCTGAGCGACTGCCTCAGCCGTTGACGTCACGCGCCAGCCGCAGCCCGCTGAACTGCCACTGCGCCTCCGGTGGGAAGAAGTTGCGGTAGCTGGCGCGCACATGGCCCGCCGGCGTGGCGCACGAGCCGCCGCGCAGCACGAACTGGTTGCACATGAACTTGCCGTTGTATTCGCCGACCGCGCCTGGCAGCGGCCGGTAGCCGGGGTAGGCGTTGTGGTTCGATTGTGTCCATTCCCACACGTCACCGATCATCTGCAGAGGCTCATCGCTGGCCGTGGTGATTGGCGGCAGCGGATGAAATGCACCGCGGTCGGCGAAGTTGGCGCGCTGCATCGCACGTGGGCCGAGTCGGCGTGCGGCGAATTCCCATTCGGCCTCGGTCGGCAAACGCGCACCGGCCCAGCGCGCATAGGCGTCGGCCTCGAAATAGCTGAGGTGGCACATGGGGGTGTGCGGGTCGATCGCGACCGTGCCTTGCAAGGTGTGCGTGCACCAGGCGCTGTCGCTCGCTGGGCCACGTTGTTGCCAGTACAGCGGCGCCTGGCGGGGCTGTCCGCCTGGCCCGTCATTCACCCACGCCCAGCCCATCGACAGCCACAGCTCCGGCCGCTGATAGCCGCCGTCGTCGATGAAAGCCAGCCACTCGCCGTGGTTGACCGGCCGCGAGGCGAGCTCGAAGGGCGCGGTGTAGGTGCGGTGCTGTGGCGTCTCGTTGTCGAAGCAGAACGCACCATCGAGTGCCGGGTCGTGGCCCAGGTCGAACAGCCCGCCGTCGTAGGCGAACCAGCGCAGCGGTTGCGCCTGCACCGCACCGATCGGCCATCGCTTGGCGTAGGCGCTGCGGTCATGGAACGGGGCGCTCCCATCGGCAAGGGCGTCGGCACTGAACGACAGCGCATGCTTGATGTCGGTCAGCAGCAGCTCCTGGTGCTGCTGTTCGTGGTGCAGGCCGAGCGTGATCAGCGCGCGCAGGTCGGTGCCTTCGTCGCTGTTCGTCTGCGAACGCGCCAGCAGCGCCTGCATTCGCTCATCGACGTTCGCCCGGTAGCGCTTGACAGTGGCCAGGCTCGGCCGGCTCAGCAGACCGCGCTGCGCCCGTGGATGCTGTGCACCGACGCCTTGGTAATAGCTGTTGAACAGCACCCGAAAATGCGGATCGAAGGCCTTGAACCCGCGCTCATGGCCTTCAAGCACGAAGGTCTCGAAGAACCACGTCAGGTGCGCCAGATGCCATTTGGTCGGGCTGGCGTCGGCCATCGGTTGGGCGAGCTGGTCTTCCGCCGACAAGGGCGCCGCAAGCGCCGCGCTGGCCGCGCGCACGGCCTCGAAGCGGTCG
>JANXTP010000325.1 GCA_025352345.1 Burkholderiales bacterium
ATCGGTGGCTCCTGGAGACAGAAAAGATTCTAGAGCGGGGCGCTGTAGGGCCCCGCCGGCCCGGTACGACCTCGCTGGCTGCCGATAATTCCGTCATGCCTGAACTGCCGGAAGTCGAAGTCACCCGCCTGAGCTTTGCCGATCGCATCGGCGGGGCGGTCGTCACCGGCGTGCGTGTGGGCAAGCCCCTGCGCTGGCCGCTGGGCATCGAACCCTCGCAGCTGAAGGGTTTGCGCGTCGGTGAAGTCACCCGGCGTGGCAAATACCTGTGGCTGTCGCTGCGGTCGGCTGACCGCTCGACGACGGCTCATCCGCCCAGTGACGGCGGCCTGCTGCTGCACCTGGGCATGTCGGGCTCTCTGGCCTTCAGCCCCCAGCCCGCGCTGCCCGGCCCACACGACCACTTTGATCTGGCCACCGACCGCGGCACCTTGCGCCTGACCGACCCTCGCCGCTTCGGCGCGGTGGTGTGGTCGCCTGCGCTGGACACGGGCATGGCCGGCAAGCTGCTGGCCAGCCTCGGTCTGGAGCCCTTCGATGTCGCCTTCGACGGCGCGCACCTGCATGCCGCCTTGCAGCGCCGCCGCGTGGCCGTCAAGCTGGCGCTGCTGGGTGGTGACATCGTCGTCGGTGCCGGCAACATTTATGCGTGCGAGGCCCTTTTCACCGCGGGGATCGACCCGCGCACCCGCAGCGACCGGCTGAGCCGCCCCCGCTGCCAGCGACTGGCGCAGGCGATACGGCAGACGCTGCAAGCCGCGCTTGACCTCGGCGGCTCGACGCTGCGCGATTTTCGCGACGCCCACGGCATGACCGGTCAGTTCCAGCTGAGTGCGCGGGTGTATGGCCGTGCCGGGCAACCTTGCACCGTGTGCGCCACGTCGGTGCGGCGCATCGTGCAAGGGCAGCGCTCGACCTTCTTTTGCCCGACCTGCCAAAAGCGTTGAGCAGTGGGCGTGGAACAGTGGGCGTTGAGCACCAGCTCAAAAAAGGGCAAGAGACCGGTTGTTTCTCGCGATGCACTGCTGCCTGCTTGCCCTAGCATGACACGGCTAGAAGCTCGAAAGGGCTGCGGCATCGCCCGACCCATGCAACACAGTCCGATTGCGCCATGACCACCGCTTTTTCCGGTCGTTTCGATGAACTCAACCAATGGCGCGATGGGGTGCGTGCGCGTTTGGATGACCTGGCGGCTTTTCTGGCGGAGCAAGGGCCACCCGATGCCTCCGAGCAGTCGCAGCTCGCCTCGCTGAGGCAGCGCTTGTCCACCGACAAACTGATCGTCGCCTTTGTTGGTGAGTTCTCGCGCGGCAAGTCCGAGCTGATCAACGCGATCTTCTTTGCCGACACCGGGCGCCGCGTGCTGCCAGCCACGCCGGGGCGCACGACGATGTGCCCGGTCGAGCTTTCATACGATCCGGCACACCCAATCACGGTGTCGCTTTTGCCCATCGCCACCCGGTTGGCGGGCACCTCGCTCACCGAGCTGCGGCGCGATCCCCAGGCGTGGACGCATGTGCCGCTCGACGCGACACGCCCTGAACACCTGTCGAGCGCACTGCGCGAGGTGATGGGCACGCAGCGGGTGTCGATCGCCGAGGCACTGGCGCTCGGTCTGTGGGACGAATCGAATGCCGAGAACAATCCGATTCCCGACGACAGCGGTCGCGTCGAGGTGCCGGCCTGGCGCCATGCGCTGATCAACTACCCGCATCCCCTGCTGCGCCAGGGGCTGGTGGTGTTGGACACGCCGGGGCTCAATGCGCTCGGGGCCGAGCCGGAGCTGACCCTGGGCCTGCTGCCGTCGGCGCATGCCACAGTGTTCATGGTCGGTGCCGACACCGGGGTGACGCAGTCCGACATGGCCATCTGGCGCGATCACCTGGGCAGCCGCCAGGGCGCTGCCTTCGTCGTGCTCAACAAGATCGACGCGCTGCGTGATCCCTTGCTGACACCGTCGCAGGTGGCCGCGCACATCGAGGCGCAGCGCACTGCCACCGCACGACTGTTGGGGGTGCCCGCGCACCGGGTGTTCGCACTGTCGGCGCGGCAGGCGCTGGTCGCGCGTGTCGAGTCCGATGCCGATGGCCTGGCCTCCAGCCGCATGGCCGAGTTCGAAGCCGCGCTGTCGGCCGAGCTGCTGCCGCAACGGCAACAGGTGCTGCGGCGCTTGATCAACGACACCGTCACCCAACTGCAGCAGCGCGCGTCGCGGCGTCTCGGCGATGCGCGCCGGCAGATTGCCGAGCAGATGCTCGAACTGCGCGGACTGCGCGGCAAGAGCAGCGGCCGGCTGCGCACGATCCGTCAGCGCATCGAGCAGGAGGCGCTTGAATTCGAGCACTGCCATTCGCGGCTGGTGGCGTTGCGGGGCCTGCACTCGCGTCTGCTCGACACCGCGCTCGATGGGCTGTCGGAAGACCAGCTCAAGGCCGAAGTCGACAGTCTGGTGGCGGACATCAAGGCCAGTGTGCTGAAGCTCGGCGCCCGCAAGGCGTTCATTGCAGCCTGTGCCAGGCTGCGTACGCGCCTCCAGCAGGCCAGTACCCAGGCGCAGGAAATGCGCGACATGCTGGCCGGCACCTTCAGCCACCTGAACGCCGAATTCGGATTCGGTCTGGTGCTGATGCCGGGCCCCGACCTATCGCGGTTTTCCGACGAGCTGAACGCCATCGAACGCAGCTACACCCAGTACCTCGGGCTCGGCCAAGCCCTGCGCCTGTCGCAGCCGCAGTTCATGGGCCAGTTCCGCCGCATGCTGCTCGCGCGGCTGGACCCTGCCTGGGACGGCGCGCGCAGCGACATCGAGTCGTGGAATGGCGCCATGACGACGCATGTCGAGGTGCAGTTGCACGAACGCCGGCGCAGCTTCCAGAAGCGGGCCGAGGCGCTGTCGCGCATCCGCGGTGCCTCTGATGAGCTGGAGCTGCGCATCGCCGACCTCGAACAGCAGGACGCCCAGCTGCAAACCCGCCTCGAGCGTCTTGCGGTCGTGGCGCAGGCGGTGCAGGCCAGTGCGGCCACCGCTGTGGCATCGGAAGGCAACATCGACGTCTCATTGCTCTTCGACGAATTCGTCTCGGTGCGTCAGGCGCATGCCTGAATGACGCCGCCGGTGGCGTTCTCGGCGCAGCTCATCGAATGGCAGCAGCAGCACGGCCGTCACGGGCTGCCGTGGCAGCACACCCGCGATCCGTACCGCGTCTGGCTGTCGGAAATCATGCTGCAGCAAACGCAGGTGACGACGGTGCTGGCGTACTACGACCGCTTCCTGCAACGCTTCCCCGACGTGGCCGCACTGGCGGCGGCGACGCAGGATGAGGTGCTGGGGTTGTGGAGCGGCCTGGGTTACTACAGCCGCGCGCGCAACCTGCATCGATGCGCGCAAGTCGTGGTGGCCGAGCACGGCGGGCAATTCCCGCGCTCCAGCGAGCACTTGCAAAGCCTGCCCGGCATCGGCCGCTCGACGGCGGCTGCGGTCGCCGCGTTCTGCTTCGGCGAGCGGGTGGCGATCCTCGACGGCAATGTCAAGCGGGTGCTGACGCGGGTGCTCGGCTTCGACGGTGATCTGGCCGAGGCCGCGCAAGAACGTGCGCTGTGGGCCCAGGCGACTGCGCTGCTGCCTGACGATGGCATCGAGCCGTACACGCAGGGCTTGATGGACCTGGGGGCGACGCTGTGCAGCACACGTGCGCCGCAGTGCCTGCTGTGCCCTGTGCGCGAGCGCTGCGTCGCGGCTGCCACGCAGACGCAGGCGCGCTTTCCGGTGAAGACCCGCAAGCTCAAGCGCGGCAAGCGCGAACATGTCTGGCTGTGGCTGCGCTGGCGCGATCGGGTGTGGCTGGTGCAGCGGCCCGATCGAGGGGTGTGGGCCGGGCTGTGGAGCCTGCCGGAATTCGACACGGCCACTGACTTCGAACGGCACTGCGCCGCGTGGCCTGGCCGCGCCGACACGCTGACCTCGTTCACCCATGTGCTGACGCACCTCGACTGGACCTTGCATCCGGTGCGCTGGGAACTGCCGCCCAATGTCGACGGCACGACAGCTGGTGGCATCGTCGCCGCCTGGCCGACCGGGCGCTGGTTCACGCAGGACGAGGCGCTGGCCGCCGGCCTGCCCGCACCGCTGCGCAAACTGCTGCTGAGTTGACGCGCAGGATGGGCGCTGCGCCGCAGGCGGCTCAGTCGCGTGCGTCGAGCTCGCGGTGGCGGATCAGCGTGACGGTGCGGCGGGCGAAGCGGCGCGCCAGCATTTCGACGAAGTAGACCGAGCGGTGCTGGCCGCCGGTGCAGCCGATGGCCACCGTCAGGTAGCTGCGCTGGTCGTTGTTGAAGGCCGGCAGCCAGCGCGTCAAGAAGGCGTCGATCTGCGCCAGCATCTCGACCACATCGGGCTGCGCTTCGAGGTAGGCCACCACCGCCGCATCGCGGCCGTCCTGCGGCCGCAACTCGCGCACGTAATGCGGGTTGGGCAACACGCGCACATCGAACACATAGTCAGCGTCCAGCGGTACGCCGTGCTTGAAGGCGAACGACTCGAAGACCAGCGTCAACCGGTTGCCGGTGCCGCTCATCAGGTCGCGGATCCAGAGGCGCAGCTGGGCGGGGCGCAGCTGGCTGGTGTCGATCACCGTCGAGACCTCGCGCAGGCCGGACAGCAGCTCGCGCTCGAGTTCGATCGCATCGATCAGTGCCCGGTGGCCATCGGGGGCCGAGACCCGTTCGAGGTCAAGATCGCCAGGGATCGTGTAGCCCGTGTCGTCGTCGTTGCGATGACCTTGAGCATGCCCCGGGCCCTGCGACAAAGGGTGCGGCCGGCGCGTCTCGGAGAAGCGGCGCACCAGCGCATCGGTGCTGGCATCTAGGAAGATCGAGCGCACCCGCACGCCCTCGTCGTTGAGCTGCTTCATCAGCGGCAGCAGGTGCGGCAGCGAACCGGCACTGCGCACATCGACGGCGATCGCCACGCGCTGGTCGTTCAGCCGGTGTTCCAGTTGCAGAAAACCGCGCAGCAACTCGGGCGGCAGGTTGTCGATGCAGAAGAAGCCGGCATCCTCCAGCGCATGCAGTGCGACCGATTTGCCCGAGCCCGAAATGCCAGTGACGAGCACGACCTCGCGCGCGGCCGTGGCGTCGACGGGCGCGCCCGGGTCGCCGCGTTCTGTCGACGTCATGATGGCTTCTCCCCTGGTGTCGGCGACAGGTCAGCAGCCGGCGTCAGACCCATCGCCAGCATCTCCTGCGCGTGCGCGAGGCTGGTGTCCGACAGCCGCTCGCCCGCCAGCATGCGGGCGATCTCGACCACGCGGGCTTCGCCCGCGACCCCATGAACCTCGCTGCGCACCATGCCGTCGCCCGGGCGCTTCGACACCACGTGGTGGTGGTCCGCACAGGCCGCGACCTGCGGCAGGTGGGTGACAGCCAGCACCTGCCGATCGGCGCCCAGTTGTTTCATCAGGCGCCCGACGGTGTCGGCTACCGCGCCGCCCACGCCGGCATCGATCTCGTCGAAGATCAGCGTGCCGGCGCCGGCATCGCCTCGGCGCAACTGGCAGGTCGTCACTGCGATCGCCAGTGCGATGCGGGAGAGCTCGCCGCCGGAGGCCACCTTGGCCAGCGGCCTCGGCGTGCCACCCGCATGCCCGGCGACCAGGAACTCGGCGGATTCCATGCCGAAGGATTGCGGTGACTCCTGTGCCGTCAGCAGCACCTCGAAGCGACCCCCGACCATGCCGAGCTGCTGCATCGCCTGCGTGACGGCGTCGGCCAGCTTTGGGGCGGCTTTCCGACGGATCGCGGACACGCGGGCGGCTTCGGCTTCGTAAGCCGATCGCGCGTGCGCCAGCCGTGCCCGCTGCGCGTCCAGGTCGGCCGCTGCGTCGAGTGCTTGCAGCTCGTCTTTCCACTGCGCCAGCAGCGCGGCCAGGTCGGCGGGCGGGCGGCGGTAGCGGCGCGCCAAGCCCATCCAGGCTGACAGCCGTTCGTCGAGTTCGCCGAGGCGCCGCGGATCGGTGTCGGTGTCGTTCAGGAAGCCCGACAGCGTGTGCGTCGCGTCCTGCAGTTGTGCCTGTGCGCCTTGCAGCACCTCGACCACCGCGGCGAGTTCACCATCGATCTCGGCCGCATCGCGCAGGCGGTCGATCGCGCGGCCGGTCAGCGTGTCGGCGCTGTCGTCGGCTTCGCTGATCACGGCCAGCGCTTCGCGTGCGGCATCGAGCAGGGTTTGTACATTGGCCAGCCGGGTGTGCTCGGTGTTCAGTTCAGCCCATTCATCGGCGCCGGGCGCCAGCTTGTCGACCTCGCCGATCTGCCAGGCCAGCCGTTCGCGCTCGCGCTCGATGTCGGCCTGCTGTGTTTGCGCCCGTGCCAGCGCGTCACTGGCGGCACGCCACTCGGCCCAGGCGCTGCCGAGCGCCTGGTTATCGGCCTTGGCATAGGCATCGAGCATGTCGCGCACCGCGGCCGGCCGGGTGAGGCTTTGCCAGGCGTGCTGGCCGTGGATGTCCACCAGGTGATCGGCCACCTCGCGCAGCTGCGCGATCGTTGCTGTGCTGCCGTTGACCCAGGCCCGGCTCTTGCCCTGGGTGTCGATCGTGCGGCGCAGCAGCAGGCTGTCGCTGGCCTCGAAACCGGCCGCCGCCAACCAGCCGCTCAAGCCGGGCGGCGTGTCGAATTCGGCGCTGATCTCGCAGCGCTGCGCGCCCTCGCGCACCACGCTGACATCGCCCCGACCGCCAAGTGCCAGTTGCAATGCGTCGATCAGGATCGACTTGCCGGCGCCAGTTTCACCGGTCAGCACCGAGAAGCCGGCGGCCAGCTCCACGTCGAGCGTGGTGACGATGACGAAGTCGCGCAGGAACAGGCGCCGCCACACGTCAGCGCCGCCCGGCCGCCCGAAGGCGCTGACGTTCACCAAGGGCCACGAAGGGGGCCCCTGCGGGCCCTGAGGGCAGCGAATGAAATGAGCGTGGGGGCCACATCACGAGGTTCCTGAGTTCCAGTGCAGCTTGCGGCGCAGCGTGGCGTAGTAGCTCCAGCCTGGCGGGTGCAGGAAACGCGCTTGAAACGCCGCGCGGCGCACCGTGATACGGTCGCCGTGCAGCAGGCTGGCCAGGCTCTGCATGTCGAAATTGACACTGGCATCGCGGCCGGCAACGATCTCGACGCTGATCTCGCCCGAGTCGGGCAACACGATCGGCCGGTTCGACAGGTCGTGTGGCGCAATCGGCACCAGCACCAGCCCCGGGATGCTGTGGTGCAGGATGGGCCCGCCGGCCGACAGCGCGTACGCGGTGGAGCCGGTGGGCGACGCGATGATCAGACCGTCGGCGCGCAGGTTGGCGACGAACTCTCCGCCGATGGCGATCTTCAGCTCGACCATGCTCGAAGTGGCGCCGCGGCTGACGACCACGTCGTTCAGCGCGAAGGCCTCGAAAATCACTTCACCGTCGCGGTACACGCCGCCTTCGAGCATCGTGCGGTGTTCTTCTTCGTAGCTGCCGGCGATCATCGGCGCCAGCGCGGCGGCAAATTCGCCGATCGGCACGTCGGTGATGAAGCCCAGGCGCCCCTGGTTGATACCGACCAGCGGAATGTTGAAGCGGGCCATCTGGCGGGCGATGCCCAGCATCGTGCCGTCGCCGCCGACCACCACCGCGATGTCGCAGCACTTGCCCAACTCGGCAGGAGTCAAGGCGCCGTAGTCGGTGAGGCCGGTGTTCAGCGCGGTCTCGTGTTCCATCGATACCTCGAGACCCTGGCTGATCAGAAAGCGGGCGACTTCGTCGAGCACGCTGCGGCTGCCCAGCGCGTTGTACTTCCCAACCAATGCGGCATGACGAAACCGGCTTTTCATGCGGAATTACACCACAGCGTTTTTCGTGCACGAGGGTCAACAACCCCCTGCGCCCTACAATGAAAATGCATGGATGAGCGCGCACGAACCTTACTAAAGACCCTGGTCGAGCGCTACATCGCCGATGGCCAGCCGGTCGGTTCACGCACCTTGTCGAAGGCCTCCGGACTGGAGTTGTCGCCAGCCACCATCCGCAATGTGATGGCCGATCTGGAAGAGCTCGGCCTGATTGCCAGCCCGCACACCAGCGCCGGGCGCATCCCCACCGCGCGCGGCTATCGCGTCTTCGTCGACACGATGATGACGGCGCAGCCCGTTCACCTCCAGCAGACGTCGACCTTCGAAACGCAGTTGCAGGCCGACCAGCCGCAGCGGGTGATCGCCAACGCGGCGCAGATGCTGTCGAGCCTGTCGAATTTTGTCGGCGTCATCACCGCACCGCGCAAGACCAGTGTGTTCCACCACATCGAGTTCATGCGCTTGAGCGAACGGCGCGTGCTGGTGATCCTGGTCGCACCCGATGGCGACGTACAGAACCGCGTCATCTTCACCGCCAAGGACTACACCCAGGCGCAGCTGATCGAAGCCAGCAATTTCCTCACCGCCCACTACGGCGGCTGCACCCTCGAAGAAGTGCGCGAGCGACTGAAGACCGAGGTTGATGCGCTGCGCGGCGAGATCGCCACGCTGATGCAGGCGGCGGTGCAGGCGGGCAGCGAGGCGGTGGCCGACAGCCAGGAGCAGGTCGTCATCTCGGGCGAGCGAAACCTGCTGACGGTGCAGGACTTCTCCAGCGACATGGGCTCACTGCGCAAGCTGTTCGACCTGTTCGAACAGAAGACGCAGCTGATGCGCCTGCTCGATGTCAGCAGCCGCGCCGAGGGCGTGCGCATCTACATTGGCGGCGAAAGCCATGTTGTGCCCTTCGAGGAGCTGTCGGTGGTGTCGGCTCCGTATGAGGTTGATGGCATCGTGGTCGGCACGCTGGGTGTGATCGGCCCGACCCGCATGGCCTACGACCGGATGATCCAGATCGTCGACATCACCTCGCGACTGGTCGGCAATGCGCTGAGCACCAAGTAGGCGACCGCGGCGACCCCCTGCCTACAATCCGCTGTGTGGGCCGTTAGCTCAGTTGGTCAGAGCAGAGGACTCATAATCCTTTGGTCGTTGGTTCAAGTCCAACACGGCCTACCATTTTTACTGGTGTTTTTGCGATAGCGATTACTAACACTTAGGAGTCGCTATCGAGCTGGTGCCAGTCTGGTGCCAGTTTTGGGGTGAATGCTGCTCACCTTGGGTGTCACGGGCCGCGTCACGGTGTTCAAGCGGCGCCGGAGGCGTTCAACATGCGCTCTGCCTCGGCGAGGCGTGCCATCACGACCTCGAACTCGGGCGGCAACGCGATGAACATGGCGCGCATCTGCGCGTAGTCGCGCGCCAGGGCGGCGAGGCGCGCGTCGGCCGGCAGCAGGCGAAGCGTGCCTGGCACGGCCAGGTCGTAGCGCGCCCACTGGCGCGCGAACACCCGGCTCTTCCACTCGACGACACGCGCGCACAGCGCATGGTCTGCAAGCATCGCGTTGGCGTCGGGGTGGCGAAGCAAGCGCTCCATGTCGGCGTAGTGCCTCGCATAGCGATCGGGCGTGGCCTGATCGGCAGGACGATGGTGCTCCGCGTGCAGGATGGTGGCCTTCTCCCAGAACGTGCGCGCCAGCTCGAGCGCGGTCACCTGGCACTGCCAATCGGGGAAGGCAGCGGGGAAGTCATCGACCACCCAGGGACGCACCGCATGCTGCTCGGTGGGTCGCTGGTCGGTGAGTGATCCCAGTTCGAGCTTCACTTCGCGGCGCAGGTAGTCGAAGCCGGCCTCAGACGCCGTCGGGTATTCGAAGTGCACCACCGGCGAGCGCGCGACCGCATCGTCCTCGTAGCGCAGCCATGATGCGTTTGCGGTGCGGCGACCGAGGTGTTCGACGATGGCCTGTTCGAGCCGCGGCATCAGCACGCTTCGCGTCTGCTCACTGCACTGAGCCTGCATCTTTGCCAGCGCTGCGTCCCGCCGTGTTCGGCTCTTCATCGCGGCGAAGACCAATTCGTCGGCGCCCACGAAATCCGGCGACATCGACAGATCGATGTCCTCGGAGAAGCGGTCGATCACGCCATAGACCTTGGACAGCGACGTGCCGCCCTTGAACACGAGATGGGGCGCCAGGGCAGGGTCCGCGAAGAGCAGCCCCAACAACCAGCTGACCCAGAAGTCCTTCTCGACCATCACGCTCGACACCGCCATGCGCGCAGCCGTCTGCGTGAACGCGAGCGCGCGTCGCTCGGGTGGGAGCGCTACGAACTGCGATGCGAGCCTGGCCATCGCAACTACCTGTCCGTAGCCAAGGCCCGCAGGGTGGGCTGCATCCACCCTGGTGCCAGGCTCAGGTCGTCCAGCAAGGTGCGGCGTTCGGCTGCGGGAATGCTGCGCGTGAGCTTGTCGAGTCGTTGTGGTGTCACGTGCTCAGGCCCCAGGCTGCGCAGGGCCTGGATCACCAGGCCGCTGGTACGCCCTGCCGCGGCCATCTGGCGAGGTGTGGTCCGCTTCAGCACGATCTGCATCGGCCCCGCCTTGACGGTGCGGCTGGTACCGTCGGTCAGGAACTCGACGCGTGCAGGCACCTGGTCGGACAGTCCGAGCAGGTTGGCTGCATAGGCGCCTGTTGGTTGAAGTCGCAGCTTGTCCTTGCCGGTGAGTGCCGCGACCACGGCATCGACCGACGGCCACAAAGTCCCGAGCAGCGGGTCGTGCCGGGGCTTGTCGTACAGCCCTCGCGACAGTCGGCGCAGCTCGTCGCGCGCGACCAGTCGCTGCAACGCCTTGTCGATTGCAGCGCGGCCACCCAGGCCCGCAAACAGCGTCGGTGTGAACACGATGCCTGGCTTCGCACGGCGCACCTTGCGTGAGATGGCCGCGTCGATGCTCGAGCCGACGGTGCGCCGAGGCGGTGCATCCCGCGTGATGCTGGCGCGCGGTGACGTGATGGCGGCTTTCATGTCCGAAAAATAGCACGTTTTTCGGACAGATAGAAGAGCCAAAAGGAGACGATGACTCGTCGCCGTCGGAGCATCACGGCACACCACTCCCGCTGCGCCTCAGGGTCAGGACCCGAACCTTCAAAGCGGGTCGAGCCCCAAAGTCCCGGCCAACGTGCTTCAAGCAAGGTGGCCTCAGAAACTGCAGGCGCCGTCTGCAATATCTGGTCTGTCGTCGCTCTGCGGATTTAGCCTCGAGAGGATTGCCCCAGCGCTTCAGCCCACAGCGAGACGAACGGGCTTGCCCACGCGGTTGGTGCCGGGACGATGCGAGCCGAGCTGCGGCAGAAATTTGAAACCAACGGTGAGCCGTGCCCGCTGCTCCTGGGACTTCGCGGGGCCGTGCGAGACGCCGAGGGATGAGGTGGGATTTTGGGGCTCGCTCACTGCAGGGACTACCGCTGTTCCAAAGGCATCGGCACGATGCCGACCATGCGCATGCCATGGAGCAAGTCGGGCAACCTGCAGTTGGATCTGTTGGATGCCCCCGCCACGCCTGAAGCGGCACCTGCGCCCCCGGCTGCGCCCGGAGCTGCCGCAAGATCGGCATCGATGGTGCCCACAGCCAGCCTCTTTGAAGACGCCAACAACCCGCGCACCGAGATCCCTGAAGCCGCGCTCGACGAACTCGCGAATGACATCCGACAGCACGGCATCCTGCAACCCATCGTGGTGCACCCCGCCGATGCTGCAGGGCGGCACCAGATTCACTTCGGCGCCAAGCGGTGGCGGGCCGCGCAGCGCATCGGCTTGCTTGAAGTGCCGGTCGTGGTCCGGGATGGCCCCACGAATCCCTACGCCCAAGTGGCGGAGAACCAAAAGCGTCATGGCCTGACGCCGCTCGACTTGGCGCGGTTCATTCGCGGCCGCATCGACGCCGGTGACTCGAACACCACGGTGGCCAAGACGCTGGGCCTGGACCTGACAACCGTGGCCCACCACCTGGCGCTGCTGGACCTGCCGCCAGTGGTCGATGCCGCGATGAAGGCCGGTCGTTGCTCCTCACCGCGCACGCTCTACGAGCTGGGAAAACTGCATGCAGCGCAGCCGCAGCGCGTCGCCGAACTGGTGGCCGGCACCGAGCCGATCACCCGCGACGCGGTGGCCGATATGCGCAACACCGCCGCGCTGGCGCCCACGGCCGCGAGCGGAGATCAGCCACGAACAGCGCGGCCGGGTGGCGCGGCCCAACTGCTGTCTCGCGCCACCGGGCTTTGCGACAAGCTGGATGCCACCCTGACACGACTGGAACAGCTCGACATCGACGCCTTGCCTAGCGCTGACGTGGCGGCGCTGCGGCAGCGCGTCGTGCAACTGGCCCGTCGCATCGACGCGTGAGCGCAGGGGCGGTTGAATGCGCGCAGCGAAGCCCACCGATGCAACGCAATCCGCAGCTGCAATGCGTGACCGAGTGACCGTCGATCTACGCGGCATACGGCCGCAGTTGCAGGCCCAGGCCGCGAAGCGCCAGATAACCACGGCCGCATTGGTACGGCGAGCCGTGATGGCGATGGTCGACGACGCACCGTGCGATACAGGCGAGAGCGAGTCTATCGACGGCGCAAGCGGCACTCAAGTCATCAAGGTCACCTTGCGGCTGCCTGTCACCCACGCCGTCGTGCTTGCCAGCCGCGCTCGCGTGGCCGACGTGTCGCAGGGCACGTACGTCGCCCGACTCATCGACGGCACACCGGCCCAGCCCCGGGCGCCAAACCACACACAGGCCGTTGCTGCTCTGATGGCCTCGACTGACCGACTCGCCGCCCTCAGTGCCGACCTCAATGCCTTCATGCGACTCTTGGGCCGCACGCCCAGGAGCGAACTGGAGCCCTACCGCGCCAGCATCCGGTCGCTCGCCTGCGATGTTCGTGTGCACCTCGCATCCGCCGCGGCGCTGGTGGCTGCGCTCCGGGCAACGAGAGGACGGTGATGAGCTCTGACGCGACCGTCGACGGTGTGCTCGTGCAATGGGGCGAGCGGCTCTTCTACCCCTCCAACCGAATCGTCAAGCCCGCGCCGACACCGCGTCTGGACACGCTGACCCGGCGCAAGGCCGCGGTGATCCGCCGGCGCATCGAGGCCACGGTCACGGGGGGGGCATCCCAGGTGATGGTCAAGGTCACGGGTGGTGGGCGGGGCATGGCGGCCATCGCCGCGCACTTCCGCTACATCAGCAAGAACGGCCGGCTCGAGATCGAAGACGACCGAGGCGTGGTGCGCGAAGGCAAGGAAGCGCTGCACGACCTGGCTGAGCAGTGGCGCTATGGCGGCTCACTCATCGACGAAGTCGGCTATCGGCGCGAGGCCTTCAACATCATGCTGTCGATGCCACACGGCACCGATGCACGGCTCGTACAGAAGGCGGCGCGTGAGTTCGCACAGGCCGAGTTGCCAGGGCATCGCTACGTGATGGTCCTGCACGAGCACCAGGCCAATCCGCATGTGCACCTGAGTGTTCGGGCGGAGTCGAGGACGGGCAAACGCCTGAACCCGCGCAAGACCGATCTTCACCGTTGGCGCGAGACGTTTGCCGAGAAGCTGCGGGGCTGGGGCGTCGAGGCCGAGGCGACGCGCCAGGCCACACGGGGCGAAAGCCGCAATTTCGATCCGCTGTGGCGCGTGAAGGCCAAGCAGGAAGGTCGCTTGCGCCAGAGCGGCGCCGCGGCAAAGACCGGCCAGCGCCACTGGGACAGCCGTGCCGAGGCGATGAAGGGATGGGCATACATCATCAAGGCGCTCGTGGCCTCTGAAAGCCCCGACGATCGCAAGCTTGCCGAGCGTGTCGCCCGTTTCGTGAAAGCTGCGCCCTTCTTTCGGGACGTGGTGCTTAAGAGGCAGAGGGAGGCCGCAGTGGCAGCGCGGCATCAGCCCGGCCCGCAGCAACAGCCCTGCAAGGCGATGGACCGACCTGGCCCCGAGCTCGAGCGCTGACCCCACCCCTCACCCCGCCCCCGAGGGGCGGGGCAGTCCTTGCCGCCGGACGGGCTCGGGGGCTGGCCTCATCCGGTGACGCCAGCCCCCAGCCAGCGTGCGGGCTGGCCACGCCCCGTCAAGGGTTCGCTGCGCCGGGCGCTGCCCGCCCTTGACCGCGCGAAGCAAGCCGCGCTCGCGGTCACGAATCAGACGGCGCCGCACCCATATCCGTCAGAACCCTTTTGGATGGCGCACGCGGGTATTCCGAGGCTAGCCTGCACGTCCAGTTTGGACGCTGCGGTCCTGGCGAATAAGATGGCGGCACTCCATGCTGCTAGACATCGAAACGCTTGAAGCCTTGCGCCGCCAGCATCCTGCATGGCGCTTGCTGGCTTCGGAGTCGGTGGCGCTGGTGGCCAGCTTTCTGCACCGGGCATTCGTGGTGCCGAACCGGCGCGCCATCGCTCAGGCCGATTTGGCCGAGGCGCTGGAAGATGCGCTGTATGCACTGCGCGAACAACGCGCAGACGGCGTCTACCCGAAGGGCGCGCTGGAATACCTCAACGACTGGGCAGCCAACGACAAAGCCTGGTTGCGCAAGTTCTATCCGCCGGGTTCCGACGAACCGCATTTTGATCTCACGCCAGCCACCGAAAAGGCGTTGGCCTGGCTCGCAAGCTTGAGCGAACGCAGTTTCGTAGGCACCGAATCGCGGCTGCTCACGCTCTTCGAGCTGCTGCGCCAGATGAGCGAAGGCAGCGAGACCGACCCCCAGGCCCGCGTGCGCGAATTGCAGCGCAAACGCGACGAGATCGACGCCGAGATTACGCGCGTGCTGGGGGGCAACATGCCGCTCTTGGGCAACACCGCGCTGAAAGAGCGCTTCACGCAGTTCACCACCCTGGCGCGCGAACTGCTCGCCGACTTTCGCGAGGTGGAGCACAACTTTCGTGGCCTCGACCGCCGCGTGCGCGAGCGCATCACGCTGTGGGATGGCAGCAAGGGCGCGCTGCTGCAAGACATTTTGGGTGAACGCGATCTGATCGCTGAGTCCGACCAGGGCCGCAGCTTCCGCGCGTTCTGGGACTTCCTGATGTCGCGATCGCGCCAGGACGAGCTGACGCAACTGCTGGAGCGGGTGATGCAGCTGGAGCCGGTGGCCGAGATGGCGCCAGACCCCCGTTTCAAGCGGGTGCACTACGACTGGCTTGAAGCCGGCGAGCATGCGCAGCGCACCGTGGCCCTGCTGTCGCAGCAGCTGCGGCGTTTTCTCGACGGCCAGGCTTACCTGGAGAACCGCCGCATCATGGACATCCTGCGCGGCATCGAGGCCGGTGCGCTGGCCGTGCGCGCGTTGCCGCCCGCTGGCGACTTCATGTTCATGGCCAGCACCGCGCCCCACATCGACCTGCCGATGGAGCGCCCATTGCACACGCCGGCAATGAAGCTGGCGCTCGACGCCGGGGACCTTGCCGCGGGTGACGAAGACCTGGACGCCGCCGCGCTGTTCTCGCAGTTCGTCATCGACAAGGCCGCCCTGGCGCAGCATGTGCGGCAGAGCCTGCAACAGCACAAGCAGGTCACGCTGGCCGAACTGCTGCACACCTGGCCGCTGGAACACGGGCTGGCTGAGCTGGTGACCTACCTCAGTCTGGCGGCCGAGCCGGGCCGTGCGGTCATCGACGACACGGTGCTCGACAGCGTGGGCTGGGTGGCACGCTCCGGCCAGCGCAGGCATGCGCGTCTGCCGCGCGTGATCTTTTCGCGCTGAGCATGGCCGGCGAAGAAGCCGCTTCGAGCATCGACCTGTCGGCCGTGGTGGTGCCTTTGCTGAAGGGCGTCACCTACCGCGCCGACGATGCCGCGCACTGGCATGCGCTGTTGCAGCTGCAGGGCCGCGTGCGCGACCATGTGGGTGTGCTTGGCCTGGAGCTGACGCTGGACGAGGCCGAGGGCTACGCCTTCCTTCGCTCGCGCCCGGAGTCTGACGACCCCGCCGCGCCCAAACTGCCCCGCCTGGTGGCGCGGCGTCCACTGTCATTTCCGGTGAGTCTGCTGCTGGCGCTGCTGCGCAAGAAGCTGGCCGAGTTCGACGCCGCGGGCAGCGATACGCGGCTGATCCTATCGCGCGAACAGGTGGTGGAGATGCTGCGCGTCTTCATGCCCGAGGGCAGCAACCAGACCCGGCTCGTCGACCAGGTCGATACGCAGCTGAACCGCATCGCCGAACTCGGCTTTGTGCGCCGCCTGCGCAGCCAGGAACAGATGTTCGAAGTGCAACGCATCCTGAAGGCCTTCGTCGATGCGAACTGGCTGGCCGAGTTCGATGCCCGCCTCGCCGATTACCGTGTGCAACTCGAAGGCGGGGGGGCGTCGCCAGATGAAGAATGAATCCTTGGCGCTGGACTTTTCCGCCGACGAGGCGCTGGCGGGCTTCCGGCTGCAGCGATTGGAGGTCTTCAACTGGGGCACCTTCGACGCTCGCGTCTGGTCGCTGCGCTGCGAAGGGCGCAATGCCTTGCTCACCGGCGACATCGGTTCGGGCAAGTCGACGCTGGTGGACGCTGTCACCACCTTGCTGGTGCCCGCCCACCGCGTGGCCTACAACAAGGCCGCCGGTGCCGACGCACGCGAACGCACGCTGCGCAGCTACGTGCTGGGCCACTACAAGGCGGAGCGCAATGAACAAGGCGGCTCCGGCCGGCCGGTGGCGCTGCGCGGCCCCAACAGTTATTCTGTGATCCTGGGCGTATTCCATAACGCCGGCTACGACCAGACGGTGACGTTGGCCCAGGTCTTCTGGCTCAAGGACCCGCAAGGGCAGCCACAGCGTCTGTACGTGGTCACCGAGCGGGCGATGGGCATTGCCGAGGACTTTGCTGACTTCGGCTCCGACATCACCAAGCTGCGCAAACGGCTGCGTGCCAGCGGTGTGACGCCGGAAGACAGCTTTCCTCCCTACGGCGCCTTGTTCCGCCGCCATTTCGGCATCAAGAACGACCAGGCGCTGGAGCTCTTCCACCAGACCGTGTCGTTGAAGTCGGTCGGAAACCTCACCGAGTTTGTTCGCGGCCACATGCTGGAACCTTTCGACATCGCGCCGCGCTTGAAGGATTTGATCGCCCATTTCGAGGATCTGAACCGCGCCCACGAGTCTGTGCTGAAGGCGCAAGCCCAGGTGTTGTTGTTGAAGCCCCTCGTGGCCGACTGCGAACGCCGGGCTGAACTTGCAGCCGAAATCGAACAGCAGCGCGCCGCTCGCGAGGCCTTGCAGGTTTATTTCGCTGGGCTCAAGGCGGGCTTGCTGGACATCCGGCTTGTGAACCTGGCCGAAGAACTGGCGCGCCACGACAGCCACATCGAACGCCTGCTGACCGAGCAGCGCGACCAGCAAGCGCAAGAGCGTGAACTGCGCCGCGCCGTGGCCGACAACGGCGGTGACCGCATCGAGCGGCTGGCGCTGGAGATCGAGCAGATGGCGTACGAAGTACAGCGCCGTACCGACAAGTCGCGCCGCTACGATGAACTGCGCCAGCGCCTCGATCTGCTGGCCATGCACAACGAAGAGGATTTCCTGGCCCAGCGTGCGCTCTGTGGCCCCATGCGCGCAGCTGCCCAACAACACGAAGCGGCAGTGCAGAACACGTTGAACGAGCTGGGCGTGACGCTGTCGCTCGGGCGGCAGGAGCACCAGGTCCTTGCCGATGAAATTACCAGTCTCAAAGCCCGTCGCAGCAACATCGACGCGCAGCAGATCGTGATGAGAAGTGCGTTGTGCGCGGCGTTGCAACTGCGCGAGACCGACATGCCGTACGCTGGAGAACTGATCCAGGTGCGCGAAGACGAGCGTGACTGGGAAGGTGCGGCCGAACGGCTGGTGCGTGGCTTCGGCTTGTCGCTGCTGGTGCCCGATGCGCACTACGCCGCTGTCAGCGACTGGGTGGACCGCACCCACCTCAAAGGCCGGCTGGTCTACTTTCGTGTGCTCCCGGCGCGCAAGGGTCAGCGCAGCGAGATGCCCGACCTGCACGCCGATTCGATGGCTCGCAAACTGGCCGTCAAGCCCGATTCACCGTTTTACGACTGGCTGGCACGCGAAGTCGCGCACCGCTTCAACCTCGCCTGTTGCAGCAGCCAAGAGCAGTTTTGGCGCGAGAAACACGCGATCACGCGCGTCGGGCAGATCAAGGCGCCCGGTGAACGGCACGAGAAAGACGACCGGCACCGCATCGACGACCGCAGCCGCTACGTGCTGGGCTGGAGCAATAGCGCCAAGATCGCTGCCTTGGAGGGCAAGGCGAAGGCGCTGGAAGCGCATTTGGCCGACGTCGGCCAACGCGCTGGCGCTTTGCTCAAGGAACAGGAGGCGGCCCGGGCGCGCCTTGAAGCCTTGAACAAGATTGATGAGTACCGCGACTATGCCGAGCTGGACTGGAAGTCCGGCGCCACAGCGGTCGCAAAACTTCAGGAAGAACGACGCCAGCTTGAGAACGCATCGGACCTGCTGAAGACGCTGGCCGCACAATTGGCCGCTCTGGAACAGGCACTGGCCGACACCAGCGCCAAACTTAAGAAGCGCGAGGGTGAACAGGCCCAGACGTTGTTGAAACAACAGCAAGCCCAGGGTTTGCGTGAACTGGCTCAACAGCTACTGGACGCGCCTGCCGCCCAGACGGCTGCGCAGCACTTCGAGAGGGTCGACAAGCTGCGTGTCCAGGCACTCGGCGAGCATCAGCTGAGCGTCGAGTCATGCGACAACCGTGAGCACGACATGCGCCGCTGGCTGCAAGAGCACATCGACGCCGAAGACAAGAAACTGTCACGCCTGGGCGAGAAGATCGTGCGCGCGATGGCCGAGTACAAAGAGGCCTTCAAGCTTGACACGCAGGAAGTCGACGCCAGCGTGGCCGCAGGCCCCGAGTACAGCGCGATGCTGGACAAGCTCAACGCTGACGACCTGCCGCGTTTCGTGGCTCGCTTCAAGGAACTGCTCAACGAAAACACCATCCGCGAGGTGGCCAACTTCCAATCGCAATTGCACCGGGAGCGCGAAACCATCAAGGAACGCATTGCACTCATCAATGAATCTTTGACGCAGATCGACTACAACCCGGGCCGATTCATCGCGCTGGAAGCGCAGCCTGCCATCGATGTGGAAGTGCGTGACTTTCAAACCGAGCTGCGGGCCTGCACCGAAGGCGCACTCACTGGGTCCGATGACGCGCAGTATTCGGAAGCCAAGTTTCTGCAGGTCAAACGAATCATCGAACGCTTTCGCGGCCGTGAAGGTACGGCCGAGCCCGACCGGCGCTGGACGGCCAAAGTCACCGACGTGCGCAACTGGTTTGTCTTCGCCGCCAGCGAACGCTGGCGCGAAGACGGCCGCGAGCACGAACACTATTCCGATTCCGGCGGCAAGTCGGGTGGGCAGAAAGAGAAGCTGGCCTACACCATCCTGGCTGCCAGCCTGGCCTACCAGTTCGGGCTGGAGTGGGGTGAAGTGCGTTCGCGTTCATTCCGCTTCGTGGTGATTGATGAAGCCTTCGGCCGCGGCTCCGACGAATCGGCGGAATACGGGCTGCGCCTGTTCCAGCAGCTCAATCTGCAGTTGCTGATCGTCACGCCGCTGCAGAAGATCCACATCATCGAACCCTTCGTGTCCAGCGTGGGCTTCGTGCACAACGAAGAAGGCAGCGCCTCGCGTTTGCGCAACCTCAGCATCGAGGACTACCGCACGCAGCGTGATGCGGCAACGGCATGAGCGACTGGACTTCTGCATCCGCATTGCGGGACCAGGTGCGCAGGCGTTGGGACAAGGGCGAGCTGCTGGCTGAGCTGGTCGCGCCGGGGCAGTTGTTCCCGCTGCGCTTGGCGCTGCGTTCGCCCTCATCGGGCGAGTTGTCTGAACGCTTCGACGATGTGCGCACCTGGGCGGCCGCGCTGCAGCAGGGCGCAAAAGCCGGCTACCGGCTGGTGATGCGCGATGTGCGGCATCGCATCATCGGCCAAAACAGCCTGCCCGCCGAGGCCTGGGTGGAGACGCTGGACGATGCGCTGCGTCTCACAGGCAAAGCGGGTGATGCGCGCATCTTCGCCAGCTTGTTGACAGTCACGCGGCAACAGCAACCGGCGCTGCTGCCTTGGCTGCAGTCCCAGCCGATGCGCGCACTGGCACTGGCACAGCAATGGCCGCAGCTGCTGGCCCTGGTGGGCTGGATGCAATTGCATCCGCGGCCTGGCATTTATCTGCGTGAGGTCGATCTGGCTGGCATCCACAGCAAGTTCGTCGAGGCCCAGCGCAGCGTGCTTGCCGAGCTGCTTGACCTGGCACTGCCGGCGGCCGCTATAGACGCCGGGGCAAGCGGCACGGCGCAATTCGTTCGCCGCTACGGTTTTCGCGAAAAACCACTCCGTGTGCGCTTTCGGTGCTTGGACCCGTCGGTGCTGGACTGGGTCAGCGGGGGCGACAACGACTACACGGTGTCGCAGCTCACCTTCGCCCGTTTGCATGCTGCCGTAGAGCGTGTTTTCATGACAGAAAACGAAGTCAACTTCTTGTCGTTCCCGCCGACAGAAAAGGCCATGGTGGTCTTCGGCGCTGGCTACGGTTTCGAGATGCTGGCCAACGCCGACTGGCTGGCCCGGTGTGCGCTGCATTATTGGGGCGACATCGACACCCACGGCTTTGCCATTCTCGACCAGCTCCGCGCCCATCACCGGCACGCCAAGTCCTTCCTGATGGACCGCGACACACTGCTGTCGCACCGATCGCAATGGACCGTCGAGCCGCAACCCACTCTGCGCGACCTGCCGCGTTTGACCCACGACGAAAGCGCGCTGTACGACGAGCTGCGCTACTTGCGCCTGAGTGAGAAGGCCGTGCGCTTAGAGCAGGAGCGTATCGGTTTCGGGGCCGTGCTACGGGCTGTTGAAGCTTGTTGATTCACATGAGCATCGGCTGCATTCCAAACATGTAGACCACAAAGCCCCGGCGCGGCTCAGGTGCCCGCGATTGCGAAAGGAAGGCAGATGGCATCCACCAGCGACCCTCTCTTGAGCTTTCTGACTTCGCGCCGAGGCGACTTGCGCCGAATCGCAGACCGGACTTGCGGCGAACACACGGTCGAGGATATGGCTGCCGAGGCCTGGCTGGTCGCTGAAGACATATCCCGCAAGCGCGGCCTGGCGGTCGACTTCCTGAACATCGACGACCAGGCGCTCGTCTTGTCTTGACTGCACTGCAAGTTGGTCCGCTATGCCGAAAAGAGCCTTCGTTTTGCGGTCAAGTTGGACAAGGACTGGGACAACGAAGAGTCGGAAGCCACGATCAATGCGCTGGCACGGCTGCTAACGGCTCCTGAGCATTTTGACCCCCTGGTCAAGATGCAAGCTGATGAAGCGAGATTCAATCCAATGGCCCTGATTCAGCACAGCTACTCGCAGGCATCGGCTTATGTGATCCTGCTGCAGCGTTTCGATTGGGATCTAGAGTCTCTGGCTGAGCACCTGCGACTGGTCACAGCTACCGTGCGAGGCAAAGTCATCGCCTGCGGCATTCATATGAAGACCCAGCCCTCGCAATTCGACCGAATCCACTCAATCGAGCTGTGCTTCATCCCTGCGATTTCTCGACGTGTCGCCCGTTACCCGACACCGGATTCGGGCCAAGTTCAACTTGGCTGGGAGTTCGCGGATCGAGTCCGTTGGTCAACGTCTCTCGGTTGATCGTGCTTTCAGAAGGCAGCGAGAGATCACCGTTGAAGCACGAGCGGCATTGACCGCATCAAGCGTTGGGTTAAGGGCCCGCGTCGCGTGTGAGACCGTGTCGGGGTCGGACTGTCCGACCGTAGACATGCGATAAGCACCATGGCAACGCGCCTCATAAAGAGGGCCAGCAGCAGGAGTGCCACAGATGAACGAAGTAAGTGCGGAGTGAGTGCGGAGTGAGTGCAGGATAGGCTGGCCGCCAGCAAGTGGCTGCCGCCAGACGCGATTGGCGTCGGGCCATGCCGCCTCGAGAACGACCTGCATGGACTTGGCGCCTCTCCCGTGCGCGCCGTACGAGTGGGTCACGGTCCGGCTGCCAGGTGCCACGTCGCCTGCGGCCTGAGTTCCGCTGCGGCTAGACTGTTTCGCAGAATTTGTTGAGAGGAAGCCTTTGATCAAGTTGCTGCACACCGCCGACTGGCAGATTGGCAAGCAGTACGGTCAATTCGACATCGACGACGCAGCGTTGCTGGCCGAGGCTAGGTTTGCCGTGGTGGAGCGGCTGGCGCAACTGGCCGCTGCGGAGGGTGTCGACGCCGTGTTGGTAGCGGGTGATGTGTTCGACGCGCAGGGCGTTGCCGACAAGACCATCCATCGGCTCTTCAACAGCATGGCGGCATTCGGTGGGCCATGGGTGTTGATTCCCGGTAACCACGACGCCGGCCTTGCCGAATCCGTCTGGACCCGCGCCGCGCGCCTGAACGCGGTGCCCCCGAATGCGCATGTCTGCCTGCGGCCAGAACCCCTGTTGTTCTCCTCGCTGGGCCTGGCGGTGCTGCCGGCGCCGTTGACTCAGCGCCACACACACAACGACCTGACCGAATGGTTTGCCGCAGCGCAGGTGCCACTGGGGCTGTTCCGCGTGGGCTTGGCGCACGGTAGCGTGCAGGGCGTCCTGGCCGAAGACATCGACTCCAGCAATCCGATTGCCGCAGCGCGCGCCGAACATGCCGCACTGGACTACCTGGCCTTGGGTGACTGGCATGGTTGCAAGCAAGTCGATGCACGCACCTGGTACAGCGGCACGCCGGAGACCGACCGCTTCAAGGCCAACGCGTCCGGCCAGGCGCTGATCGTGAGCCTGCCCGAACCCGGCGGCTTGCCGAGCGTTGTGCAGCACGTCACAAGCCAGTACCGCTGGCGCGAAGACACCGTGGATCTGCAGGTGCCCAGCGACATTGATGCCCTGCTGCAGCAACTGGCCGGCCTGACAATCGCCGACGTGGTCACACTCAGCTTGACCGGCCATACCGATCTGCCGGGACGGCGGCGTTTGATGGATGCGATCGGGCAGGCACGCGGCCGGGCGCGCAGCCTCTGCGCCGACCTCTCTGCCTTGCGTTTTGAGCCCACGCCCGAAGATATCGGCGCGCTGCAGGCCGACGGCTATCTGGGCGATGTGATCGCCAGCCTGCGGGCGGCCCAGGAGGGCGCAGCCGCCGAGTCTGCGGACGTGGCACGCGACGCGTTGGCACTGTTGGCCGGCATCCTGGACGAGCGCCGCGCTGGCGCGAAGGCTGCACCGTGAAGATCACGCGTATTCGGCTGGAGCAGTTCAAGCAGTTTCGCAAGCCCGTCGAAATCACGGGACTCACCGATGGCATCAACCTGTTCACCGGCCCCAACGAAGCCGGCAAGAGCACGATCGTGGCAGCCGTGCGCGCGGCCTTCTTCGAGCGGCACCGGTCCAGCAGCGTCGACGACTTGCGGCCGTGGGGCGACGCCTCTGCATCACCGACGGTGGAACTCGAGTTCACCGTTGCTGGCCAACCCTACCGCCTGACCAAGAGCTTCCTGGGCAAGAAGCGCTGCGAGTTGCAGGCCGGCCCGCAGCGGCTCGACGGCGCGCTGGCCGAGGACCACCTGGCCGAGCTGTTGGGGTTCCAGTACGCGGGAAAGGGCGCCAGCGCGGCTCAACACTGGGGCATCCCCGGTCTGCTGTGGATTCAGCAAGGCGCCGGCCAGGACATCCACGACCCGGTGGCACATGCCACCGACCACCTGCGAAACGCCTTGAATGCGTCCCTGGGCGAAGTGGCCAGCAGTGGCGGCGACGACGTGCTGGCCACTGTGGAGACGCAGCGCAAC
>JANXTP010000223.1 GCA_025352345.1 Burkholderiales bacterium
TGTAAACCACGTCGAGCGCAGCTATCTTCTCCGACACGAAAAGCACCCGCTTGCCTTCAGCCAGGCACTGCGCAATCAGGTTACTGATGGTCTGGCTCTTGCCTGTGCCGGGTGGGCCGATGAGCACGAAGTCTTTGCCCCTGACAGCGGCCATCACGGCCGACAACTGCGACGAGTCGGCCGGCAGCGGGCAGAAGGTCTTCTCGGGTGAGAACTCGTGGTCCAGGCGTTTCGGGTTCGGGAATGAAACGCCCTGCGGGTAGCTTTCGCGCGGTGTATCGATCAGGTGTTTGACGACCGGGTTCTCTCGCAACTGGTCGGTACGTTCGGTCAGGTCCTTCCACATCAGGTACTTGGCGAACGAGAACATCGCCAGCACCACGTCTTCCGCGACCTCCCACCCCTTGATGTCCTTTACTGCCCGGGACACGGCCTTCCAGATGGCCCGCACGTCCAGGCCCGCATCGTCCCTGGGCAGCTCGCCATCGGCGATGCCGAGGTCGAGCTTGAAGTCCTGGCGCAACATCTCGATCAGCGTCGGGTTGAACCGAGGCTCATCGTCGTGCAGGGTGAGCGTGAAGCCCGAGCGCATGCTCTTGCGGTGCAGCGTAACCGGCACCAGGATCAAGGGAGCGCGGTACTTGCTGCCGGGTTTGTCGTTGCGGTTCCATGAGAGGAACCCGAGGGCGACGTACAAGGTGTTGGCACCGCCTTCCTGCAAGGTGGTGCGGGCGCTGCGGTAGAGGTCGACCAAGCGAGGTTCGAGTTCGTCCTGCGCGACGCCGATGAACACCTCGTGGCGCTTCAAGGCGTCGAGCGCGTGCGCGCGGCGCAGATCTTCGCGTTCGCGCCCTTCGTGAATGGCCTGGTTGCGCGGGTCGGCACCATCCATCAGATCGGGCCGCGCCAGCAGCTTCAGCGCCTGCCCGTCGGCCAACAAGTCTTCCAGCGCGCTCGCGTCTGGCGCTTCCAGCTTTAAGGCCTTCTTGCCCGACTTGAAGTTCAATAGGTTGTTGCGCAAAGACAGATCGAGCAACTTGCGCTGCCAGCGGGCCAGCCGGTCCTTGGGGTCAAGTGCGCGGGGATCTGTTTCGGTGAGGGTGTCGTCGTCGGGCAGGTCGGGTGGCTCGTCAAAGGTCGGCTCCACGACCTGGGGTTGTTCCGCAATTGGTGCGGCGACCAGGCTCTCGGCGCTGGCCAGCGGTTTGATGCGCTGCAGCCGCGCGCGTCGGATGTCGACCGCCAATTCGAAGGCTTCTTCGTGCTCTTCCGCGATCTGCTGCGCCGCATGCTGGCTCGCGAAGCTGAAGCTCGGCGCCGGCCGCTGGGTGGCCAGCGTGGTCTCGAAGAGCAGGAGTTCCTTCAGCTTGACCCGCTTGCGCAGCGCGGTCACGTCGTCGACAACCGTAGTCGAAAACTCTTCGGCCTTGAGCCAGACACCGGCGAAGGCGTGCCCCTTCGTAAACACCATCAACGGGTTCAGGCCGGCCTGCTCGATGGCGGCGCAGAAGAACAGTGCCAGGTCGAGGCAGGTGGCCAGGCCCGACTCGCCGATCTGCGCCGGGCTGCGAACTTTCTGCCCGCTGTGTTCGAAGCTGGCGGGCGGCAGCGCATAGTCCAGGCCCATCGCAGCGACAGCGCTCCAGATCGCGGAGCTCAGTTCCCAGGCCCGCTTGCCGCCGCCGCGGTAGCCATCGAGTGCCGGTTGCTTGCCGTTCTTGCGCAGGATGTCGGCCGCTTGCTTCAGCAAGCGCTCGACAGCGGGCTCGTTGGGCTGCACGAAGGCGGCGACCATGTCGGGCAGATGGTGCGAGATGCCGCCCCATTGGTTGCGCGGCAGCAGCTCGACGGTGCGCTGCAGGGTTGCAAGCGCTTCCGGGCCGGCATCGCGGCGGCGCAGCGACAGCGTGACGATCGCTGTTTCGGCCTCGGTCAGACGCGTGAGCAGGGTGCCATCGAGTTGCACATCCAGGTCAGTGAGCCGGCGGTTGCCGCCGGCCGCGAGAACGTCGATGTGCCAGAGCTTCGGCCTGACAAAGGGCGGGATGGAATCGATCCGAAGCTCGAGGTCCTTGGCGTCTTCTTCGGATGCGTTGGTGACGCTCAACTCTCGGAGCATCGGCACCGCGTTCTGGAAGTCCGCCAGATTCAGCTTGCTGACGAGCGTCGCATCGATACGAACGCCCAAGCGCTCGCTCTTCTCGTCGCCCTCGGGCGTCATCACGTCCATTGCGCACCACCCTCTTTAGGCTTGGCTGACTTTTGAGCCGTCGAGGGCCCCCCTGTGGACCACCTGGCGTTCAGACCTACAGCCTTCTAGCGCGGCAACCCTGCCAGAAGCATCTTGTCACAGATAGCGCTCAGGGTGAGGGGAGGCCCCCCTGTGTGGGCGGCGCGAATTGGCTGTGAGGCCGGACTTACTCGCAGCCTCGGTCGCGAGCCCGCCATGACAGAGCTCCTGGCTCAACTCCGCGATGGATTTGAGTGCGAGCCGGGCATCACCTCCCGCATTGCGTCTTCCAACTGCTTGGCCGTCGGCAGCTTCCCTCGCAGCCGCGCTGGCAGCGCACCCTTCAACTGGTACTCCGCCACGCCGATCGGGTTGGCCTTGCTCTTCAGCGCGAACTCGACTTCGAGGTTGTCCTTCTCGGCACACAGGATGATGCCGATCGACGGTGCGTCGTCGGGTGCACGCTCTTTCTCATTGAGCAGGTTCAGGTAGAAGTCCATCTTGCCGGCGTACTCGGGTTCGAACTTGCCGACTTTCAGCTCCACGGCAACCAGTGCCTTCAAGAAGCGGTGATAGAAGAGCAGATCGATGAAGTATTCGTTGCGCTCGAGCGTGACGCGGTGCTGCCGGCCGATGAAACAGAAGCCGTAGCCCAGCTCCAAGATGAAGTCGCGCAGCCTGTCGATCAATCGATCTTCGAGCTCGCGCTCCTTGACCTGCTGCCGGATGCCCAGGAACTCCAGGTTGTAGCTACTCCTCAGTGCTTCCTCCGCCTGCTCGGCCAGGCGCGCGGGCAGCGCCGTCGGGAAGTTGTGGCTCTTGCCCTCCGCCAGTGATCGCTCGTAGGCCTGCGCCTTGATCTGGTTCAGCAGGACGTTGCGGCTCCAGCCAAAGCGCGCCGCGGCTTGCAGGTAGTACAGACGCTGCGCGGGCTGTTCGATCTTCGCCAGCAGATTGACGTGGTGCCCCCACGGGATGGCGACGACCACTTCTCTCACAGCCTGTGAGAGTTTCGCCGTGGGGGCTGCGGGTAGCCCCTTTGCGGACCGGGCGCGCGGGCCAGTTTCTCTCACAAGCTGTGAGAGAAACTCCGGTGCCGTGTAGGTCTCGTGCAACTGGCGCATGCGCCACAGGTTGATGGCCGAGAAGCCCGTGGTGCTGGGGAAGGCGCGCTTCAGGTCGCTGGACAACCGCTCGACGACACCGTCGCCCCAGCCTTGAACGGTCTGCTTCTCGCGGATGGCCGCGCCGATGTCCCAGTACAAGCCCACCAGCTCTGAGTTGACGGCACGGGCTGCATTGAGTCGTGCCGACGTGATGCGCGTCTTGAGGTCGACCACGAAGGTGGCGTAGTCGAAAGCGATGGTGGTGCGCGGTCGCATCGGTGCCAATGTAAGCCGGTCAGGTTGGGCTTGCCATTTCAACCAGTCGCACTCGTGCTCGCCAAACCCGCCTTGCGCCGAGGCTGGCCGGCCTTGGGCTGGGCTGCGCGGCCTGTCAACTCCCGCACCAGCACATCCAGCGCCTCGCGCTTCTCCAGCATGTAGTCGTGCCCGTCGTAGTGCCGCGCCTGGATGCCCGTGAGCCCGTGCGACTGCAAGTGCCCGCGGATTTCGCGGCTGATGCGGTTCGCGGCCAGCAGCGTTTCCACGCCGGACCGCACGCGCTTGAGCTGAAAGCCTTCGATCGCATCACCGACCACCTGGGCGGACCAGCCCGACAGGGTCGTGCCTGAAATTGGCTTGGCGCCCTTCGTCGTGGAGAAGACGTGGTCACCGGCGCGTTCGAACGCCTGCAGATCGCGTACGGCGGCCTTGACGATCGGCACCGTGTGCGTCCGCGCGCCTCGTCCTGGGCGGCCCTTGGTGTCGTAGATCGTGATCGAGTCGGCGCGCACGTCTGCCCAGCGCAGGCGCACGAGTTGCTCGATGCGTTGTCCGCCAGTCAGCAGGTGCAAGCGCAGGCACCGACCGTGCAGGCCCGGCAGTTTCTCGATCAGTCGCCAGTACGTGCGGAGTTCATCGGCGGTCAGCGGTCGCTTGTCAGCGCAGTCGAAGCGTCCATCGCGGCGCGTCTGAGCGACCGGGTTGACCTGTACGGCGTAGGCCTTGAAGGCGACCGGAATCGATGCCGTCACGCGCACATCGACGGCGCACTGGAAGGCGGCCCGCAGGTAGGTTCGCAGCTTGTTCGACGTGCGGCCCTTGCCCTGTTCGGTCAGCCGCCGCAGCATGTCGATCACTTGGTCCTGCATGATCTCGCTCGCCGGCGTCTGGGCCAGCGCCGGCCAGGCCGTCACTACATGCAGATCGAAGATGTTCTTCGCCTCGCGAGCGCTGATGCGGCCCTGCGTCGCCTGGTGTTTGACGTAGTCATCGAGCAGGCTGCTCAGCGAATGCGTGGCGCGCGTTGCCGCGGCCTCCTGGTCGGCCAGGTACTGCCGACGCTCGACGGCCTGGGCCTCCTTGAGCCCACCGACCCCGCGGTGTGCCGCGTGCTTCAGCGACAGCCGGCGACATTGTTCGCGGGCCGCAGCGATGCTCAGGCCGCGTGATGTCGGCTCCAGCTTCTTGGGCGGCGAGACGGGGTCGTAGGGGCCAATGGGTTCGCGGTGCGTGCGGCCGTCGTTGGCATATCGCCAGTAGAACTGAACCGCGCCGGTGCTCAACCGGCGCGCCTGCAGGGAGCCCCCTTGCTCCAACTTCTCAAGCGTCACGAAGGTCCCGACGGGCAGTGCCTGAAGCTGTTTCGGCAGCGCCAAAGAGGCTGGTGCCAGTCCGCTCATTTAAGTCCCCCAATCTTCTGGTGCCAGTCTGGTGCCAGTTTCTGGTGAGATGGTACGGGATCTTCTGAAACCTATGTGTACGTAAGCTATTGATTTAAAACGGAATAAATGTCCCAGGAAATCCCCCAAAATCCCAGTTTGAAGTTCTCATAATCCTTTGGTCGTTGGTTCAAGTCCAACACGGCCTACCAAAAGATCAAAAATCCAAATCGATTTGGTTGAGCCAGCGGCCACCGCCTGGCTCAAAAAGGCCTCTCGACAAGTCGAGGATCGCCTCAGACGGGAGCAGCGGGAAAACGCTGTAGCGTTTCGAGGCACCCACAGCCCGTGATCTGTTTGGTTAGCGTCCGTTCTTGCGACGCCCCGTTGTTTCCCGCGTGTCGGGAAATCCATCAGCTTTGGATTGGTTTTTTCAATAAAATCAATAAGTTGGGATTAACTGTCAACCAATAGACCCAAGTGACACGCGCTAATCCCTTGAGTTTCTGAATTGCCTGCCCCATGTGCCGCTTGATCGCGGCCTGCAAGAGATTTGACGATGGCACCCATTCCAGTGACTGTACTGACCGGCTTTCTCGGCGCCGGCAAAACCACTTTGCTCAACCGGCTGCTGCGCGAAGCCAACGGCAAGCGCTACGCCGTGATCGTCAATGAATACGGCGAGATCGGCATTGATGGCGGCTTGGTGGTCGGCGCTGACGAAGAGGTCTATGAGTTGAACAACGGCTGCGTTTGTTGCAAGGTGCGTGGCGACCTCGTGCGGGTTGTCAGCAATCTGGTGCGTCGGCCCGGCGGGTTCGATGGCATCCTGATTGAAACCACTGGCCTCGCCGACCCGGCGCCGGTGGCGCAGACCTTTCAACTCGACGACCTGCTGCGCCAGCACACGCGGCTCGACAGCGTGATCTGCGTGGCCGATGCGCGCCACCTTCCGATGCAGCTGAGCTCGATGCCCGAGGCCGGCACGCAGCTGGCTCAGGCCGACTTGGTGCTGCTGAACAAGGCGGACTTGGCGGATGAGACGATGCTGGTCGCGTCCGAACATGCCGTGCACGAGCTCAACCCGACTGCTGATGTGCGACGTGTGGTGCGGGGCGAGTTGCCGCTTTCACAATTGTTTGACCGCCGGGCCTTCGACAACGCGCGGCTGCGTTTGCCTGCCATCGGGCTGGGCAAGCCGGACGGTGGCCTTCCGTTACATGGGTATCGGCCCGTGAACGCCGGCCGCCACAGCGTCGGCGTGGGCAGCGTGTCGCTCAGTTTCAAGCGGCCGTTTGATCAAACACGCTTTCTGCCCTGGTTGCAACGTCTGGTGGTCGAGCACGGCGCTGATTTGCTGCGCGCCAAGGGCATCGTCGCCTTCGGCGGTGAGTCGTACCGCTTCGTCTTTCAGGCCGTGCACATGACCGTGGACAGCGGGCTGGACCGGCTCTGGGCTGCAGGCGAAACGGTCGAATCGAAGCTGGTTTTCATCGGGAGGCGGTTGGATGAGTCGGCGCTGCGTGAAGAACTTACCCATTGTTTGGAAGATGTCTGTGAGGTGTAGTCATGAATTCGGTAACTGATACGGCTGGCGCTCCGCCAGCCGCCGTAGCTCCCCCGCTGCTGGCGGTAATGGGCGTGTCTTGGCCGATGGATGCTCCTGCTGTTGCAGTGAGCTGGGACAGCGGGGGCAACTCTGCTGCCTTTGCCTTGGGTAACGGGCATGTGTTGTTGGCTGACACCAAATGGCCAGAGGGCCCACGCGTGCAACCACGTCCAGGTGGCGGCGTCACGGTCGTGCCGGCCGGCGAACCCGCAGCCGAGCCGGTGCGCGCCGCATGTCATCAAGGCACTTGCCTGGCTTTGGCAGCACACCCGCAAGGCGGCTTTGTCAGCGGTGGGGATGACGGCCGCCTCGTGCATCTGCCCCGGGGTGCTGCACCGAGCGTGTTGGAGCACACGACGGAAGAGTGGGTCACTGCATTGGCCGGCCACGCTGAAGGTGGCCTTGCAGGCGGCCTTGCCTATGCCCATGGTCGCACCGTGCACCGCCGTTCATCAGGCACCAGTTCCCACATCGAACTGCCGGCGCCGGCCACTGCGCTGGCCTTCAGCCCCGATGGGCTCGTTTTGGCAGTAGCCCACAGCGGCGGGGTCACGTTGTGGCCCTGCATTGGCGCGACACGCTTGCTGGCATGGCCCGGCTACCACCGCGCGCTCTGTTGGAGCCCGGACGGTAATTACCTGGTATCTGCGATGCAGGAGAACGCATTGCACGGCTGGCGCGTCTCCGACGGCATGGACATGGAGATGAGCGGCTATGGCGGGCAGCCACTGTCGCTGTCCTTCGCACAAGACGGACGCTACTTGGTCACCAGCGGCGCCAATCGGCCGGTGTGCTGGAGCTTCGACCCGCCCGGCAATTCACAGCAGCCGACGCAATGCGGCATCGCCAGCAAGACACCGGTCACGGCTGTGGCTTGCCACCCTCGCCAGTCGCTGATCGCTGTCGGCTACTTCAACGGCGCCGTGCTGTTGTGCCGCCCCGGCAGCGATGACGCCTTGTTTGTCAAGGGCTCGGGTGACGGCGCGGTGAATGCGCTGGCCTGGTCTCCCGACGGACAGCGCCTGGCCTTCGGCACTCAAGGGGGACTGTGCGGCTGGGTGAATCTGCCCGATGCGTTGTTCCGAACCAGCGGAAATTAATCTCAAACCACTTCACAGGAGACTGCAAAATGAGCGAAACAACCCCTCAGAGTGACACCCCGAGCCCCGAAGAGACGGCCAGCAAGGATGCTTTCTTTGCGCAGTTGGCTGGTGTTTCTGACGCGATGATTGCGGCCCACGGCAGGGACTTTGCGATGGGTGCGCACCTGCTGGCCGCGCGCTACATCGCCGAATCTGACGCTCGCACCAAGGCCGCGGTTGAGGGGCTTACAGCGCCAGTGAAGCCAGTGCTAGAGTGAAAACCCGAGCGTCCGAAGCCTCAGCTTCGGACGAATTGTGTGCCGCCACTGTCCCAAATCGCGACGTTACCGGGCGGGCGTGTTTCAGCGGCTCTGATGGTCTCCCGAGAAATCGCACTAGGGTTAGGGATATGGAGCTGTGGCACGCGAATGGCTATAGTGGGGACAGGGCGGAAGCCTGAATTGCTGGGTGTGGGGTGGCCGTTTTACCAAACTCCCGGACATTACATCGTCACTTTGTAATTTGACTTTCAAGTAGACATGCAAAGGAGTTCTAAATGTCTGAACTGACTCTCAACAAGATCACGTCGCAAAAGGGGATCCCGATCGCCGAAGCGACGCGGCGCATCGCCGATCTCGGCTGGCAGCCCAGCTATGTTCAAGAAGCGTCGACCTTCCCTACCGACT
>JANXTP010000395.1 GCA_025352345.1 Burkholderiales bacterium
CGGCACTGTAGATGCGGTTCAAGATCGACGCGGTCGAGCTCGGCTGGTTGAAGCGCACCTCGGCATCGCTGGAAATGTTGAACGACTTCCAGTCGAGGATGGCGCGCTGCGAGGCCTGATCGACGGTGAGCAAGGGCCGGCTTGCGCCACGCACCGGCGCGTTCACCACCACCTGGCCTGCCACCACGCCGCGCAGCACCGGCAGCGTGCCGGCAGGTAGCGCAGTACTCTGCGCCTGCACCTTCGGCGCGCACGCGATCACGCCCAGCGCGGCCAGCACCAGCTTGCTGCTGCTGTAGGAACTGGGGTCGGTACGCGCAAGGCGAGGATTTGAGCGGGAAAGCTTCTTCATGCGTGATCAAAGGCGTCTCGCGACAGGTTCGCGGGTACCCGTTGATTGTTCGATGGGTGTGTGACAGGACGACGCGTCCAGACACTGAACCTGCGTTCGAGATGTCCTCAAATGGAAAAGGCCGGCGCCCACGGGAGCACCGACCTTGAAGAAGGTCGCTGCGGGTGCAGCGACCTCAGCCTGGCGGTTCGATCAGTTGAACAGCTTCGGCTTCTGGCAGTTGTTGACGCTCGTGCCGACCACCTTGGTCCAAGGATTAATCGGAGTGGCACCGGTAAAGTCAGGCAACGTGCCCGGGGCCTGGCGCGACAGCAGCGCCATCAGGCCAGCAGCACCGTAGGGCTGCGCCGTGCCGTTGATCTGGTTGATGATCGTCGGGTTGGCAAAGTCGGCCAGGAAGCGCGACACGAAGGTCGAGTAGCCCTCAGCGCTGTTGGTGGCGAAAGCGCCGGCAGCACGGGTGTTGACCGCCGTCTCGGTGTAGAAGCGATAGCGGCCGGCAGCCGTTTGGGCCTGGTTCGGGGTTACGCCGTCTACCTTCACGAAGCGCCAGCCGTTGCTGCCGGCCTTGTCTTCTGTGGTCAAAATCCCGATGCCACCCAAGCCGCTGGTGTTCAGGTTGTTCAGGCAGTTGCGGACGTTACCGCCGCCCGAACCCGCGAAGACCGTCGGAGCGATCGGATTCGCAACGGTCACCAGGCAGAGGGAATCCGCATCACCGGTCGTGGTGTTGAGGCTGTCTGGCAACGCGAACGCGTCAGTGCTGGTGTTGCAGGCCTTCTGACCAGCTTGACCGTTCGGCGTGCCGGCGATCAGCGCTTCAAAGGTCTTCTGCGTGCCCGAGGAATCGACGCGGCGGACGATGTGAACCGGGTCGGCCGTTGCCGCCAAGCCAGAAATTCCCAGGCTGCTCCAAGCTTGACCTGCCTGCGTGTACAGCGTTGCGAGCTGCGCGCTGGTCAGTGTGGGCATGCAGCCTTCGCTGTCGAGCGTGGCGCCGCAGGCGGGGGCGGCCAGGCCTTGCAGGGTTTGCAGGCGGTCATAGACGTTCTTCGTCACGACCGGTGCGAAGATCAGCGCGGTGGCCGAGGTGGACGACAGGTTGCCGATATTGTTCGAGAAGAAGGCAGGTTCCACGTCGGACAGGCCGATGTAGGTGGTGGCCGGCGTGACCAAGGTGCTGGTGGCATTACCGCACGCTACGTTGACATAGCTGCCGTTGGTGCCCGGGCCGTAGGTGGTGGTGGTGGTGACCGCGCTGGTGCCGGTGCACAGCGTGTTGATCTTGCCCAGGTCGAGGAAGGGCAGCAGGTTACCGGTCGAGCCCAGAACCGAACCGTCGACGGCCGAGTTGCTGTTGACGGGGTCAACGCCGAAGGCCGAGCCGCCGAGCGAGTACTTGTAGATCGCAAGCTTGGTGATCGGGCCGCCGGAAGAAGCCGCGCGCGCCGGAATCTGGATCTGGCCGGCGTTGGTGCCGACATCAGGCGTGCAGTAGAAGACGAAGTCGTTGCTGATGGCGTAACGGTGCACGCTGCCAGCCACGCACAGCGACAGGGCCGAACCCAGAATACCGTTGTCCTGGGCGGTGGCGCCGGAGATGCGGATGTTCAGCGTGTCGCCAGTGAACTCACCGGTGTTGGTGTAGTTGCTGGCGGTGATGGCGAACGACGGGGCAGAAGCGATGGCGCCACAAGCGGCGGCCATGGCCAAGGCGAAGCGGGATGCTTTCATGAGGGTTCCTTGATGTGTTGTAGCAAAGCGGCGGCCCAACCCAGGGGCCCGTAGGCCCCCGAGAGGAATCACACCGGTCTAGCGTGAAGAGATCAGGCCTGAGCAGCAGCCTTGCGACGACGCACCGCGCCACCGATGGCCATCAGGCCGGAGCCGAACAACCAGGCAGCCGCAGGCACCGGCACAGCGGAGACGGCAGCAGGCGCCAGTGCATAGGTCAAGTCACCGGCGGTCGACAGGGTCAAGGTGGCGACATTCAGGCTGTTTTGGAACAGCGTGGTGTTGGACACCACGCTGTTGGCCAGCGTGCCCTGCGAACGGGCGTAGTAGTACAGGTTGGAGGCGCTGCCGAGCGTGCCCAGCGTGGCCGGCTGGACGATCAGGTTGCCTTCGATGGGTTGGAGAACCGTGGACTGGGTCGTCGACAGCGTCAGGTGCAACGGCGTCAGACCGGTGAAGACACCTTGCGCATTCGTTACCGCACCGTTGTTGACAGGGGGCGTTGGAGCCTGCGAAACAGCCAGCAGCAGACGTGACACGTTGGTGGTGCCGACGGCCGACGAAGCATCAGACGCAAATGCCGTCCAGCGGATGTCGGCCACGTTTTGGCTGCCGAGCCACGTGCCGAAAGCCGTGTCGGAGAAGCTGGCCGTGTTGGTCTTGTCGAGGAGCAGGCCGGCCTCAGGCGTCTTGTCGCCAGTGACACCACCGTCGCCGGGCGCGGTAGTGACGCTGGACGGCAGGAATGTGTTCAGCAGGAAGCCGGTGTCGCGGTAGTAGGCCGACTTGGTGACGGTGTTGAAAGCCGCAACGACCAGCGAACTGTTCGCGCCGCCGACGATGTCAGCGTGAGCGGAACCAGCGGCTGCAAGAGCAACGGCGGCTGCGATCACTTTGAGGTTGAATTTCATGATGAGGTCTCTCCTGGGTTTGAATGAAAAATCTGTGTGCCACCGCCTGCTGAAGCTCTGGAACCGGCAGGTGTGTCCTGCCCAATCCGCAACCTCAACCAGCGACCTCACGTCGGCAACCACAAGGTTTCGCGCTTGCCAACTTCCGTCAATTTAAGAACCTGCTGTGTCTGGGGCATGTTCGAAGTTTTTGCGTTGCTAGCCAATTCGGCCTAGCCACCTCAACCACCTCGGACACACATGAACACACCCTTAGCACCAGCCCACCCTCCGTATCGGAGATTAGGGGTTCGTCGTGACATGGGAGCGTCTTGGAACTCCGATGTCATGACCCGAACGGACTAGGGCGATCAGCGTTCGCGCTGCCAGGCCTGCTCGATCAGCGCCTCGAAGTCGCGCGTGAATCCCTGCCGATCGAGCAGAGGCCCGCCGCGCAGGTGGTCGCGTGCGGTGGCACGCCATGCAGCGAGCCCGACCGGGTCCGCCGCCAGCGCAACCGCCCGATTGACGTAGCCCGCATCGTCGTTCGCCACGCAGTCTGTGCGGCCGATGGCCGACAGGATGGAGGCGCCCATGCGCGAGGGATGGGTGCGGCCGCGCAGGCTGACCACCGGCACCCCCATCCACAACGCCTCGCAGGTGGTGGTGGCACCGTTGTACGGGAAGGTGTCCAGTGCGATGTCAACCTGCTGGTAGATCGCCAGGTGGCTGTCGGTCGATGGCGTGCGCGCGAGCAGGGTCAACCGCTCGGCCGCGATGCCGCGTGCAGCCATGAAGCCTTCGATGCCAACGCGGTTCGAGGCTTGCGCCATCGTGCTGGCCTTCAGCAGCAGCCGGGATCCGGGCACGGCCTGCATCACCGCCGCCCACAGCGCGAGCGTGTGATCAGTGACTTTCGCGATGTTGTTGAACGACCCGAAGGTGATGAAGCCTTGTGCGAGGGCCGCTGGCGGCACCAACGGGGGCGCAGCGGCGTCGGGCGTGTAGCAGAACATGGTCCGCGGCAGCCGCAGTGGTGCCTCGGAAGCGAAGGGCGGCATGTCGCCGGCGTCGATGACGCCGTCGGTGATGCGGAAGTCGATCCCCGGCACACCCGACACGGTCGGGTAGCCCAGATAGCAGATCTGCACCGGCGCGCAGGACGTGGCGAACATCATCAGGCGCGAATGTGCGGTGTGCCCGGACAGGTCGATCAACACATCGATGCCATCGGCCTGGATGCGGCTGCGCAGGGCGTTCTCCGACAGGCCCGCGCACACGATCCATCGATCGGCCAGGCCCTTGAGCCGCTGCGTCACCTCGTCGGCGTGGGCATTGTTCTGGTAGCACACCACCTCGAAACGCTCGCGGTCGTGGCTGGCCAGCAGGGCTTCGATGAAGTACGCCACCGAGTGACGCAGAAAGTCACCGGAGACATAGCCGATGCGCAGGCGCTCACCATCACCCCAGGCACGTCGCTGCGGGCGAGCCGCTGTCGGCGCTGGCAATCGGCTGCCGAACTCGGCATGCCAGTCGAAAAGCGGCGCTGGGTCTTCGTGGAGGTAATTGGCACTCAGCAGGACGCTGGGGTACAGCCCGGGGAGCCGCCCCGCGGCATCGATGGCTCTGCGGCCGCGTTCCATTGATTCGGGCAGCCGTCGCAACTGCTGCAACACATTGGCAATCTGCAACTCAGTCAGCGGATCGGGTTCGAGGCCCATGGACTTCTCGGCCCAGACCAAGGCCTCATCGGCCTCTCCCAGGCGGGCCAGCGCGCCGGCCAGCACGCACATCACCTGTGCGTTGGACGGGTTCGCCGTCAACCACTTGCGGTACGCGTCGACCTCCAGCGCCACCGCACCCAGGTCCTGCAGTGCGTCACCCAGCCGCAGGCAGGACTCGACATCCGTCGGATCAAGCGTCAAGGCAGCGTTGAAGGCAGCCGCCGCTTCGCCGTGCCGTCGCGCCTGCAACAACAGCACGCCGTAGTTCCGGTGCAACTGGGGGTTTTCCAGGTCGAGCGCCACCGCACGCCCCTGCGCCTCAAGCAACTCGTCATCGGGCTCCTGGTCGATGCCCTCCTCGGCCTGACGTTCGGCGCGCAGCGCCAGCGCATGGGCCCGGTTGGCGTGTGCCGCCGCCAGCCGGGGATCGATGGCCAGCGCCTTGTCGTACAGAGCAATGGCCTCGTCGAGCTGTTCCAGGTCTTTCAACACGATGCCCAGGCTCACCATCGCTTCGGCGTGGTCGGGCTGCAGCGCCAGAGCGCGCCGGTAGGCAGCAGCGGCACCGTGGCGATTATCGGCAGCCTTCAGTGCCCGTCCCAGCGCAAAGGCATACCGCGCCTCCTGGGGGCGTGCCTGCAGCGCGGCCTGCGCGCAGCTCAACGCAGCCTCAATGCGCTTGTCCATCAACGCTGCCACCGCGGACAGGTACAGCGCCTCCGGCCGGAGCTTCAGATCGTCGAGCACTGGTTCAAGCAAGGCATGGGCGAACGCCGGCTGGCCGCTCGCCAGCCAACGCTGAGCCTCGACGAGGTTCGACTGCAAGCGCTGCTTGACCACCTTTCGAGACTGCGACATGGGTCGAACGCCGCTGTCAGAACTCGATCACGCCGCTGGCATGCACGCGTGCGCTGCCTGCACGGGTCTGCCCGGCATCGTGCAGCGGCCAGCCGACATCGAGCGACAGGCTGGCGTACTGGCGCGCCTGCAGGCGCAGCCCGAAGCCGACGCTGGTCAGCGTGTCGCGGTTGCGTTGTGCGGGCAACGAGTCTTTCAGGCGCAGCCAGGCACCGTCGAAGAAGGTGTGCGCGGTCAGTGCCCCCAGCCAGCCGGCGCCTTCGGGCGCGAGGTTGTCGGTGCGCAGTTCGAGCGAGGTGCGCCAGGCCTTGTCGCCCACCGCGGTGGCATCGAGGTAGCCGCGCACGCTGTCGACCCCGCCAGCCACGAACTGCTCGTTGCTGATCAGGGCCTGGTCGCTGAACTGCCCTTCGACGCTGCCGAACAAGGTGAAGCCGCGCGGCAGGTTCTGCGTGCGCGCCAGGTTGAGCTTCAGGATCACAAAGTTGTTCTGCGCCTTGTAGCGCTTGTCGTCGAACTGGAGCTGGCTGCTCGCGAGCCCGCGCAGCGCAAAGTTCAATCCGCCACCGGTCTGCCAGTAACCATTCTTGTCGGCAAGGGTCGCGGCGTAGCTGGCACCGAACGGCAGGTAATGGATCGGCGTCTTGAAGCCAGCGTTGCCACCGACGCTGACGCTCTCCTGAAAATCCTTGTAGTCGGCCGACAGCGTGATCGAATGGTTCAGCGTCTCGGTGCCGTCGAGCAGCCAGATGCTGCGCAGGCCGTAAATACTGCCGCGCCCGAAGATGGTGGTGCTGCCGACCCCGGCGACGGTGTTGCTGTTGGAGCGGGTGTACGAGAACACCAGCAAGCCACTGCCGGTGGGCATCGTGTACGAGCCCGAGAACACCTTGACCTCGCTGGTGTCTTCGGGTGACACCTGCACCTGTGCACTGATGCTGTGTTCGCGCTGCCACAGGTTGTCGTAGCGCAGCGAGGCCTGTAGCCGCGTTGAGGTCGTATTGGGGCTGGACTTGTTGTTCAGCTCCAGGCTGCCATGCAGCGGAAACTTGTCTTCCACCGTCAGGTCGACCTCGGTGGTGCCCGGCACCTTGCCCGGGCGCAGCAGCGGTGTCACTCGGCGGTCGGCCGAGCGGTTGACGGTGGCGAGCTGTGCGGTCACGACCTTGAAGTTGGGCACCTCGCCTTCGGCCAGCGCGGGCACCTTGTCGAGGATGCGGCCCTGCGAGTAGTACTGCGCGCCGACCACCCGCAGCCGAGACACCGGCGCTTGCAGCACCTGCAGCGTCACCACGCCCTCGGTGATGCGCTGCTCGGGCGTGTCCACGACCACCGTGCCGTAGCCGGCATTGCGGTAGGCCGTCTCCAGCGCGACGCGTGCCGATTCGACATCGGCCACGGTGCGCTGCTCTCCGAGGAAGGGGTAGACCGCGCGCTCGATACTTTCAATCGGCAGCACCGAATTGCCTTCGACGCGGTACTCGAACACGTCGAAGTGGGGCGTGGAAGGATCGGCGGGCGGATCCGCCTCGGCGTGCACGCCGAAAGCGATCGACAGCAACAGGAAAACGGCGGGGCGTCGCCAAGCTGACGGCGACGGGACTCCATGACAACGGGAAACGGCCATCCGACAGATTCTTCCGTCACATCATGACAATACGTCGAGGATCTTTCGGATCAGCCGCTGCACTCAGGGCGCGTTTCGAAGCAGCGGTGGCAAGCCGACCGGCGTGCCCAGGGCGCAGGCCACACCGCGCTGAACCGCCGAGTCGCGGCAGGCGCGGGCGGCATCCTCGCCCGCGCTGCCGGCCACCTGCTGGCAGCTCTGTTCGTCGTAGGCCGCGATGCGGCTGCAAGCCGCGGGCGTGCGGCTGCGCATGTCGTCCTGGGTCGGGCGTGCCACGCGTTCTGTGGTGAGTTCGGGAGCCGTCTCGGGTTCAACGGCTTCGGGTTCGGCCGGCGGCGTTGAGTTGGCTGGCTGAGCCGGCCGCCGCGATCGAGGCGCTGAGGCTGGTGAGACAGAAGATGGCGACGGCATGGCCTCCGATTTGGCTACCACGAACGCTGCCGCCATCTCGGCCGCACTCGGTGCAACGAATTGCCATTCCCGATACGAGGCCGACGACGGCACCGAAAACCCGGCGACCACAAAGGTGCGCGGATAAGGCTTGCGGTCAGACAGACTGTGCACGCCGACGATGCCACCGTCAGGCAACCGGATCAGCCCCCACTGATCGTCACCGGTCATCGGGTCGACATAGAGGCGGCGCAGGTGGCGCTTCGGCGTGATGTCACGGTCGTCGCGCAGCAGGTCGTCGAGGTGGCGTGGATACGGCAACGCAGGATCTGTCGAGTACACCCGGTAGTGCTCGATCGCGGCCGCGAATTGACGCCCGATGAACACCAGTTCGCGCTCGTCGTCGCGCTGCTTCGCAATGCGCCAGACCACGCTGGCCGCCAAAGCGGTCATCGCCAGCACGCTGATGAGGAACAGCACGCCGAGGTAGGTGTAGCCCTCGGAACGCGCACCGCGCGAGGTCAGAGATGCGGCCTCAAGCGCGCTTGCGGCGCCAGGCGGCGCCGAGCGACAACAAGCCTGACCCGAGCAGCAGTGCCGCGGCCGGCACCGGCACCGCCGAGACCGCGCCGTAGTCGTAGCGCACCGTGAACGACCCGCCAGCCAAGGCCGAACCGCCGAAGAACAGACCCGGCACCGAGGTGCCGCCGTAGCTGCCGCCCGTGCTGGTCGCCGTGAACAGCGCATTGCCCCCACCCAGGCCGATGTAGGCCGCGAAGTTGAACGGCAGCACATTGACCGAATTCGAGGCGGTGCCGGCAATGCCGGTGAACGAGCTGATCGGCAAGCCCGGGGTCGCGGTACCGCTCGGCAGCAAGGAGATGGCAACCGCAGTGACCGAGGTCGCGTCATGCGTGTTCGCTGTCACCGTGACCGGGATCGCCGCGAACGCATTGGTGAAAGTCTGCGGCGTGCCGAGGTTGTTGAACACGTCGATGCGGCCGACGATGTTCGACACCAGCGACAAGGTCACGTTGTTCAGTGTGCCCAGGCTGCTGTTGAACAACGGGACTGAGAACGTCGTCGAAAACAGTATCGGGTTCGACGCGAGGGCGGTGTTGTATTCGATGAACGCGGCGTTCGCGGCGCTGGCGCACAGCACCAAGCTGCCGGTCAGAACGATCGATGGGATGTTCATGCGGTTCTTTCGCAAGGGCGTCAGGCCTGCCATGACGGCGCGGGATTCGTGTGTCATGCGGGAAGGGCTCCACCAAAGTTGCGCGACAGATCGCGTGTCGGTGTCGCGTCGTCCACCTTGTGAACGCCGCCAGACAGCCCGGTTAGGCGTGTGCCCGCGAGCCCGAGGGTGCCCATCACGAACAGCCACACCGCTGGCGGCAGCGGCACCGTCGACAGCGGGTCGACATTGGGTTGCGACAGCGGCAGCGGCAGCGACGCCACACTGGCTTGCACCAGCTCGAACGCGTCGCCGCGCTGCTGTGCGTGCACCGCCGCCACCAGGTTCCACAGCGACAGATCGACACTGCCGCGCAGATTCACCGACAGCGGATTGCGCCGCGCCGCAACCGTTGGCACGAAAACTGGCAGCTCACGGTTGTCGTTGAATGAGATGCCGGGCACCACGATGACGTCAGGCGGCTGGCTGACGCTGACCGTGAGCGCTGCCGACACACCAGGCATCAGCATGGCGACCGCCGCGAGCGTCAGCAGGCCGGACTTGAACGAATTGAACATGATGAATCCTTGATTTCGATCGGATCAGCCGGCCGCGTGTACCGGACCCCAAAGCAGGTCCGGCGCACGCGGCCTTCGATCGTCAAGCAGCCGAACTCGACGAACTGCGCGAACCGGCATACCCCTCCAGCACCGCCTCGATTTGCTTGCGCCTCTGGCCGGCAGAGCCGACCCGATGCACCAGCGCCTCTTCGAGCAAGGCAATCGCCTCCTGATTGACCGACCTGCGGTTGTCGAAAGCCTCGCGGCTGATCAACTCCTTCACCACCTGCGGCATCTTTTTGATGAACAAATCAACATCCACAGCGTTTCTCCACCAAAGCGTTGATAAATGGCACCACACCGTTACCCCGCTCCCACCCAAGAGGTGGCAAACGAATAGTAAAAAGGCACCATGACGGCACCAAGAAGGTATTGCGGCCATAACGACCCGAAATAGCTAGTCCGGCCAGTGGTGCATGCGTTCGGGAACGCCAATGGCTCAGGGCCTGCCGATGCCAGCGGAACGGGTTCCGGTGACACCGACAGGCCCTGAGCCGGTCAGCAGAAGGGGCGCTTCAGCGCATCGTCAGTCGGGGTGCAGGATGCCCAGGCTCATGGCGCGGGCGATCGCGTGGGTGCGGGTGTTCGAGTCGAGCTTGCGCAGGATCGCCTGGATGTGGTTCTTGATCGTCCAGGGGCTGCAGCTCAGCAGCTCGGCAATTTCGGAATTGGTCTTGCCGGTCTTGATGAGGTTGAGGATCTCCTCCTGCCGGGGCGTGACCAGGCGACCCGAGCGCTGGGTGTGAGTGCTGGAGGCTTCGCGTTCGGTGGCCAGCACCCGCAGGAAAGCGTTGTGCAGGTGCGGCACCAGCAGCTCGATGACATACCCGAGCCGCACATCGAGTTCACCCGACAGCCTCGAAAACACATAGAACGCTTCGGCCTTGCCGCGCGTGCCTATCACCAGCTGCGCAGCCAGGTTCTTCAGCTCGTTGTCTGCGACCAGCACCAGCAATTCTTCATCGGCAGGTCTGCCGCCGACCGACGGGCAGAAGATGACGCTGGACCGGTTGCCTTCGGCCGCGGCCAGCAGTCGCGGCATCAGGCCGTTCAGCGGGTCGGCGACGGTGTCGAAATGCTCCTGCCGGAAATAGCGACTGGCGCTGAAGCGATGCACCGACATGCCTTGTCGGGAACCATCCTCGATGCCGCAGATCAAGATCTCATGCGGGATCAGCGACTGCACCGAGCTCTGGCTCCAGACAAAGAACTGCTGTCGGCTCGACACAAGGAATGAGGCTTCGACGGCATCCGCGTAGCGGCCACGGTCGACGTCATCCAGCCGGGGGGTTTGACTCACGTTGGGACATCCTCGTAGACACATTCGCAGCGCAAGCGAGAGCCGCGTATTCGCACCGCGTGTGAGTGGCTGACGGTAAACACCGATAGTGACAATTTGTTGATTGCCGGCATCGCCCGGATCACGGCCTGAACGGCATCACGATCACCAGCGCTCATAAGGCTCACCGTCGAGAGCGTTGCCGGATGCCCCGCTGCGCACGTCGTAGACGCCGTCGCGCACGTCGCCCTCAGGCGGCGGCAGCGTGACCCAGGTCGACACACTGTCGGTGATCGGATCGGGTGGCACGCGGCGCAGGTAGCGTTTGTCGACCAGCTCGTCCAAGGTCTGCGGGTAGCGCCCCCGGTCTGCCAGGAATTTGTCGATCGCGTCGCGCATGATGTGCAGGTCCTGCCGCAACACCGCTTCGCGGCTGCGCTCGACGCTGTGGAAATAGCGCGGCAGGGCCAGCGTCAGCAGGGTCGCGATGATGGCCATCACCACCATCAGTTCGACCAGGGTGAAGCCTGGTGTGCGGCTCGAACGCGTCGACCTGCGATGCACAGGACTCACCACTCACGGTACGGCCGACCGCCGATGCTGGTCTTCGGCGACAGCGAATACACATCGAACACATCTCGACCGGGTTGCGGGTTGTCGGTATCGCTCTCGTAGCTGCGCAGGCCCCAGGTGGTATCGGCCGGCAGGGCCGGGTCGGCCATCGGGTCGCGCGGCAGGCGCCGCAGGAAGTAGAGCTTCTTCGCCTGCGCACTGCCGGCATCGGGCACACCGTCCGTCAACGCGTTCAATGTCGGGGGGTAGCCCGACGCGTCGGCAGTCTTGGCAATGCGGCCGGCATCGGTCGCCGCTTTGAAAGCGTCAATGGCCTCGCGAATTTGCCGCAGTGCGCTGCGCAGTTCCTGCTCCTGTGTGCGTTGCACCGCCAGGTCGGCAAAGCTCATCGCGCCGCCGGCCAGCATCGCCAGGATCGCCACGGTGATCAGCAACTCGATCAGCGTGAAGCCGCGGGCGCGGGGGGTCATGGCACAGCCGGGGCCGGTGGTGGCGGCACCTCGGGCACTGGTTCGGGGTCGACTGCCTGGGGCTCATCCGGGTTGGACTCAGCACCGCCCCGACGTACACCACCACCCGCCGGCATCGTCAGCTTTCCGGCACCCTGAACGCGCAGTGGCGGCGCGCCGACCGCGGCCTCGGTGCCACCCAGGTGTTCGTTGCGATCGGGGGTGCCCGTGGCCAGATTGCGCACGACCCGCGGCGTGATCAGCAGCACGATCTCGGTCTTGCTGCGGTCGGTGCGCTCGTTGGAGAACAGTCGGCCCAGCACCGGCAGGTCGATCAGCCAGGGCACACCGGTGGCCGCCTGGCGATCTTCGTCGCTGATCAGCCCGGCCAGCGCCTGGGTCTCGCCATCCTTGAGCCGCAGCGAGGTGGTCGCGAGCCGGGTGCCGATCTGGTAGGTCAGGCTGCCGGTGCGGCTGCGCACTTCACGCACGATGTTGCTGACCTCCAGGCTGACCTTGACGCCGACCTCGTTGTCGAGGAACACGTTCGGCTCGACATCGAGCTTGAGCCCCACATCGAGGTAGGTCACCGATTCGGACACGCCGACGTTGGCGGTCGCGGTGGTGGTGATCACCGGCACGCGGTCGCCGATCAGGATGCGTGCCTTGTCGCGGTTGCGCACCCGGATGCGCGGGTTGGCGAGGATGTTGGTGTCGCCGTTCTCCGCGTGCAGGTTCACCGACGGGTTGTCGATGCCGATGCTGGAGCCGCGAATCTTGCGCAGCTTGTCGGCCGTCAGCTGCGTGGTGGTCAGCGTGTTGTTCTGCACCGTGGTGTTGCCGGTGGCGGTGGACACGACCGTCGCCGGGTTCTGCACGATGTTGAGCAAGGTGAACTTGCCCGGCGGGTCGACGCCGATTTCCGACAAACGCGAGCGCTTGACTTCCAGCACCTCGACATCGAGCAGCACCTCGGGCTCGGCCAGGTCCTGCTCCGCGATCAGCTTGCCCGCCAGCGCGATCGCGGCGGCCGTGTCGCGCATCGTCAGGCTGTTGAGCTTTTCGTCGGCGTACAGGTCCTTGGTCTTCAGCACCGTCTTCAGCATCGTGAACACCGTCTTGGCTTCGGCATTCGACAGGTAGAAGGTCTTGACGCTCAGGTCCAGGTAGTCCTTCTGCTTGGCGGCGGTGTTCGGGTAGATCAGCACGGTGTTGTCGTTGAGCACCTTGCGTTCGAGCTGGTTGGTCACCGTCAGCACACCCACCACGTCGTCGATGCTGAGGTTGGCCACCGACAGCGTGACCTTGATGTCGGGCCGAACCTCGCGGTCGAACACGAAGTTGATGCCGGTGGTGCGCGACAGCGCGTCGAACACCGCTTTCAGGTTGGCGTCGCGGAAGTCGAGGGTGACCGGCTTGCGCAGGCCAGCCTTCAACGCTGGCGGCAGCGCCTCGGCTGACCGCCCGGCCTGCTCTTCGATCTGCCTCTTCAGCGCCAGCGCCCGCGCCTGTGTGGGGTTCTCAGACAGCACCTGACGCAGGCGCTGCATCGCCTCGTCACGCCGGTCCTGCGCGATCAGCGACTGCGCCTCGTCGATGCGCTGCTGCTGGCGGCGCATCGACGCCACCTCCTCCAGACCTGATCGCCCGCGCAGGTTGCCGGCATCGAGGCCGAGGACCCGTCGGTACAGCGCCGCAGCGTCTTCGAGCCGGCCGGTGTCGCGCAGGCCGTCGGCCTTCACCAGCAGCTGACTGATCTGCGTCTCGCGCTGGCGTATCACCAGCATCCGGTACTGGCGGTTGTCAGGTTCGAGGACCATGCCTTTCTCGATCTGCGACAAGCCTTCTTCGACCTGCCCCTTGTCGATCAGCTGCTGTCCCTGGCGCACGAACTCGCTGCCGGGCGCGCAGGCGGCCAGCGCGCCAGCGGCGATCAAGGTGAGTCCGCATTGAGCGCCCCATCGCCGACGTGAATGTGTACCGCGCAGCACGCTCATCCCCCACTCCTGAAGGTGACGGTCAGGCTCTGGTTGAGCGGCAGGTAGGTCAGCGTCATGTGCTTCTCGTTCATCTGCTCGACGCGGTAGACCGCATCGACGGTGTCCCCGGCCTTGACCGGCAGCACGCGGTCGCCCTGGGTGAAAAAAGTGGTGCGCACGCCGTCTTCCGACAGGCCGCCCAGGTAGGCATAGGGGAATGGCGGGGCGACCGGCTTCGGTGGCGGCGCGGTGTCTGCCTTGGCTGCGGGTGGCTGCCAGGAGACCGCATCGAACAAGTGGTTCTGCGATGCTCTGTCGGCATCGGCATCGTCGACAAGGGCGCGCTGTCTTGCATCGAGTCGCCCGAGCTGCACGCCGACCGCCGAAGCGTCGGGCGCCGCATTCGATGCGATGGATCGCGGCGGGGTTCGCAGGCGAGACGACGATGGCGCGGCAGGTTCGACGATCTGGTCATCGCTGCCCATCAGTGCGACCACGCGCTCGCCGATCAACGCGCTGCCGACCACGACGATCAACATGGCAGCGCGCTTGCGGGCAGGCGTCAACTCGGCCATCGCACGTTGCTCAATTCGCGGTGGCCGCGGCAACGCGCGCGGAGCCCACCACCGCAGCCGTTGTCGATGAGGCCGTGGGCTTGGTCAGAAACAGCACGAAGCGCAGCTGCGCATCCAGCAGCGGCGACTTCGGATCGCTGCGACGCAGGTTCACCTCGTCGAGCGCCAGGCCCGGCATCTCTTGCAGCACATCATGCGTGAAGCGCCGCAACGCGCGGTAATCGGCCTTGATCGGCAGCAGGATCGAGTAGCGCGCCAGCGGCTCGGCAGGCTCGCTGGCGAGCTTGAACTCGGCCAGGTCGAGCACGAATCCCCGCCGCTGCGCGGCCGCCTGCAGACGGGCCACCGACGGTGCGATGGTGCGCTCGCCGGCAAAGCGCTGCTCGAACAGGGCCAGCTGCTGCTGCGGTGTCGCACTGGCGGCTACGGTCGACATCGCTTGCGTCGCGGCGCGCTGCGCCAGCAGATCGCTGTCGGCATCGAGCCGCTGCGCTTCGGTGTACTTCGGTTCGACCAGCGCCCCAACAGCGATCACACAGGCCAGTCCGAGCGCAAGCCCGACCCACCCCGGCAGGCCGATGCCACGCAGCCACTGCGCGCCCTGCCAGCTCGCCCGCATCAAGGTTGCCGCCATGTCGCCGCCAAGGTGAACGACACCACCGACACACCATCGCGCACCGCCGTGCTGTAGCCCAGCAGATGAACCTGGCGCAGCGTGGGCTGGGCGGCCATGCGCTCCACATAGGCCAGCAACTCGCCCATCGAACGTGCCTCACCTGCCATACGCAGCGTGCGGTCACGCGCATTCGGCGTCAGCGACAGCACGCCGAGCCCGCGCGCATCGGCCGCCTCGACGGCGTTGAACAGATCGGCCCAGGGCACCGAGAGCTGGTCGATGACCGCATTGGCGCGCCGGATCGCGGCCAGCGTGCTCGCGTCGGGCGGCGCGACCGCGCGCTGCGGACTGTCGGTCTGCAGGCGGCCCTGAAGATGCGCATGACGGCTTTGCGCCAGTGCCCAGGTCTGGTCTGCGCGGCTGTAGGCCTCGGAGGTCAGCACGACCGCAGGCACCGCCGCTGCCAGCACCAACCAGCCGATCCAGCGCGCGTGCGATGCCGGCGGTCGCGTGAAATCGAGCTGCAAGGCGGAGGTCGTCATGCCGTCATCACCGTGGGCAGGGCCGCCGCGAGCGGCGCCCGTGTGGAGGCCGGGCCCGGTGGCGTCAGATCGACCACCGGCCAGGACCACGCATCGCCCTGGCGAGCCGGCAGTGGCATCGCGTCCGAGCGCACGACATACACCGCACAGTGGGGCGCTTCCATGCCCAGCGCGAACCATTCACGATCGAGCGCGGGCGCCAGGTCGAGCGCGGACGATGGAATTCGTTTCACCAAGAGCGGCTCGGCCGGTGACTGCAGTAGCAGCGTCGCCGAGATGGCGTCGATGGCCACAAACCAGTGCAGGCCCGGCGACATCCTGTGCCGCGCCACGTTGTAGCCGTGCATCAAGGCCGGCTGCACGCTCGCCAGCGTCAGGCGACACGTCCGCGACTGCGCATCGAGCTGGTCGAGCAAGCCAGTGTCGATCGCACAGGCCAGCGTCGCCACACCGTAGCGTGCCGCATGCTGACGCACCGTCCAGCCGCGCGCCACGTCCCCGTAAGCTACACGGAAGCACTGCTCGGCCAGCAACTGGCGCTGCGCCGGACGGCTCAGTTCATCACGCCAGGGAACGATCTGATATCGAACGCCCTCGCCTGCCACGATGCAGGTCAGCCGGGTGCCCGGTGGCAGCGCCAGCGCGTCGAGCTGCTGCTCGATCGCGGCCGGTCGCGTGTCGGTGATGCGCAACTCGATGGCCGGCGCCAGCCAGTGGGGCCGCAGAGCACGCACGTTGCGCAGGCGGTCAGGAAACCAGCGTGACACGGTTGACCTCCTCCAGTGTGGTGTGCCCATCGAGGAACAGCTCGACCGCCGCATCGCGCAAGAAGCGCGTGCCGTTGCGGCGGGCCGCCTCCTTGATCTGCCGCACCGGCACGCGGGCCACGATCAGCTCGCGCAGCGCGTCGTCGAGTATCAGCAGCTCACCCACGGCCTTGCGGCCCTTGAAGCCGGTGCCGCGGCACTTGCCGCAGCCAAGACCGGCCTTCAGCACCCGGCCTTCGATGCGGGTCGGATCGATCAGCGCCTCTCGCAAGGCCTGTTCGCCCACCGTCACCGGCTCGCTACAGTGCACGCAGTTGACGCGCACCAAGCGCTGCGCCAGAACCCCTGTCAGCGCCGACACGAAGCTGTACGGATCGACGTCCATGTGGGTGAAGCGGCCGATCACGTCGAACACGTTGTTGGCGTGCACGGTGGACAACACGAGGTGGCCGGTCAGCGCCGCTTGAATCGCGATCTGCGCGGTCTCGGGGTCGCGGATCTCGCCCACCATGATGCGGTCCGGGTCGTGGCGCAGGATCGAGCGCAGACCGCGCGCAAAGGTCAGGCCCTTTTTCTCGTTGACCGGGATCTGCAGCACGCCGGGCAGCTGGTACTCGACCGGGTCTTCGATGGTGATGATCTTGTCGTGGCCGTGGTTGATCTCGGAGATGGCGGCGTACAGCGTCGTCGTCTTGCCGCTGCCGGTCGGCCCGGTCACCAGCAGCAGGCCGTAGGGGTCGCGCGCCATGCGCCTGAATGTGGACAAGGTCGCCGGGTCGAAGCCCAGCACGTCGAGCCGCAGGCCGGACACCTGGTCGGCCAGCGACTGCTTGTCGAGCACCCGCACCACCGCGTCCTCGCCATGGATGCTGGGCATGATCGAGACGCGGAAATCGATCTCTCGGCCCAAGGCCTTGACGCGAAAGCGCCCGTCCTGCGGCACACGGCGCTCGGCAATGTCGAGTTCCGACATCACCTTCAGCCGCGACAGCACTTGTTCTGCCAGCTCGCGCCCATCGATCGCACCGACCTGCGTCAGCGTGCCGTCGAGCCGGTACTTGATGACCAGACCGTTCAGGTTCGACTCGACGTGGATGTCGCTGACGCCGCTCTTGAGCGCGTCATACAGTGTCGAATGCACCAGCTTGACGACGACGCTGGTGCCCTCGCCGATCGAGCGGATCGACAGGTCTTCGAGATCGCCGCTGCTGGCCTGCGCACCGTCCCGGGTCGGCAGTGCGGTGTCGATCGCGCGCATCGACTCCTCATGTCGTGACAGGAAGGCCGCAATGTCGTCGGTAGCCGCCAGGCGAACCTCATGCGGCACGGCCAGCCGCTCGACGAACCAGGCCTGCAGCGCGTCGTCGAACGGGTCGGAGACGACCACGATGAGCTCACCGTGTTCGCGAAAGGCCAGACACCCCCGTTTGGCCGCGTCGGCATAACCGATCGCATCGAAAGCGGGGGGCAACATCGACAGCGAGGCACTCTCAAGCACCGGATGCCGCATGCGCCGACCCAGGGCCTGCAGCAACAGCTCGGGCGACAGCGACAGATCGTCTTCCAGCACCGCACACACGCTGCGCTGCTCGCGCGCGGCACGGGCTCGTGCAGCACGGATCGCCTGCGGGGTCAGCAGTGCGACGGCGGCCTCCACCTCCAGTTCGGCCTCCAGCTGCGGCTCGCTCGGCGCATTCATTGGATGCTGCCCGCCAGCTCGAAGATCGGTGCGTACATCAGCAGCACGACGACGCCGATCACCAGACCGATCGCGATCATCAGCAGCGGCTCGAACAGGCGGATGAACCAGTCGAGCGCCTGGGCGATGTCTTCCTCGTGGAAGCTGGCGGTGCGCTCCAGCATCTCGCCCATCTGGCCGGTGCGTTCGGCCACGCGCAGCAGGCGCAGCGACACGGCGGTGGTCAGGCCGTGGGTCTCGAACGCCACGGAGATCGAACGGCCTTCACCGATGTCACGGCGCGCTGCTGCCAGCGCGGCGTGCAGCGTCACCGGCAACAGGCCAGTGACCATGTCAAGGGCGACAAGGATCGGGATCCCCGCCTGCTGCAACATGCCCAGCGCACGGTAGAAGCGCGCCAGCTGATAGACGCGCACGGTCTCGCCAATGCGCGGGATGCGCTGTATCTGGCTGGCGAGCAGCAGGCGCACCGGTGGCCGGCCCAGCGCGTAAATCGCCGCCGAGACACACACAACGCCACCAGCCAGCAGTTCGAGCCAATGTGCGTTCGCAAACTGTCCCCACTGCAACAGCAGCCGCGACATCAGCGGAATGTGGTCGCCCAGGTCCTGGAACACCAGGCTGAAACGCGGCACCACATACAACAGCAAAAACGCGATCACCAGCGAGCCGACGCCGAGGATCATGGCCGGGTAAATCGCCGCACCAATCACCCGCTTGCGCAGCAGATCGGCCTGCGCCCGGTAGACGATGAAGCGCTCGATCGCCTCGGTCAGCGCGCCGGTCTTCTCGTTGGCGCGCACGCTGGCGACGTACAGCGGCGGGAACATCGCCGGCTGCGCCTCCAGTGCAGCAGAGAACGACAGACCGACGTTGAGTTGTTCGTGCAGTCGCTGCAGCACCTGCTTCGCATCGCCGCGGCTTTCGCGATCGGCCAGGGTTTCGATCGCCTCGACCACCGACAGCCCGGCACGCAACAGGATCAGCAGGCTCTGGTTGAACTGCAGCAGCGGAAAGTCAGGCGACTGGCGCCATGCACCACGCTTTGCCGTCGCCGCGGGCTTGACCGCGACCACCGCATAGCCCTGCGCCTCGGCCCGTCGCCGCGCGTCGGCCGGGTCGCTGGCTTCGAGCGTGATGGCCACCGCTTGCAAGCGGCGGATGGCATTGACGGCGTACTGCATGTGCTGCAAATCCGGGTGGCGGAACGACGCTCACCAACTGGTGATGTCGGCGTCGAGCCCATCGCCCCCCGGGCGGCCATCGCGGCCGGTCGAACTGATGTCGACGTCACCATGCTCGCCCGGCGAGACATACACATACGGATGCCCCCAGGGGTCCAGCGGCAGCGCTTTTTCCAGGTAGGGGCCGTCCCATTTGGCGACATTGGCGGGTTTGGTCACCAGTGCCTGCAGCCCCTGCTCGGTAGACGGAAAGCGGCCGACGTCGAGCCGGTACTGCTGCAGCGCCTTTTCGAAGCCGACGATCTGCGCGCGGGTGGTCTTGACCTCGGACTTGCCGATCTGCGAGAAATATTTCGGGCCGACGTACGCGGCCAGCAGCCCGATGATGACCATGACGACCAGCAGTTCGAGCAGCGTGAATCCGCGGTGCGAGCGGATAGGAATCATGGCGGGGCGATCTCGGGCGTTGAAGAGCCTCGCAGTGTGTGCAGCGAATGTGACGTGCTGGTGAAGCGAGCCTCAGCGCGCGCGTTCGGGTGACCTCGCCGAAGGGCCAAGCGCGGGTTGGCGTTGACTGCCAAACGCTGTCAGCCAGCTGCCTTCGGGCTGTCGTTCGAGTGCAGCAAGGCTGATGTCTAGCCGATCGAAGATGCGCTGCGAATCGAGCACACGTTGCGCATACGAACGGCCGGCTGCGCCGAGTCGCTGCCGGCGTTCGGCATCGACCACCAGCGTGGCGATGGCATGCGCAAAGTCGTCAGCCCGCTCCGGCTCGGTCAGCAAGCCGCAGCCGACGACGATGGAAGCGATCTCGGTACCCGGTGTGGCAGACGCGATCACCGGCCTGCCACTGGCCAGCATGCCGCCCAGTTTCGACGGCATCACCAGATCGGCCGCGCCGCGCAGCTGCGGCAGCAGGTGGATGTCGGCCATGTTCAGCAGCGCGCTCAGTTTGGCGGCGGGCATCAGGTCGGCGAAGCGGATGTTGGGCAGGCCACGGGCGGCGAGCTCAAGCGAGGCCCGCATTTCGCCGTTGCCGCAGATGACGATCACGATGCGTGGATCGTCGATCAACAGGCGGGCTGCCTCGACCAGCACGCCAAGCCCCTGCTTGCGGTTGATCGTGCCGGAGAACAGGCAAACGATCTGCGAGGGCGTGATGTCCAGGGACTGGCGCAATTCGAGCGAACCGTCGGCCACGCTCAGTGCAGACGCATCGACCCAGTTCGGCAGCAGCTCGGTTTTCTGCATCGGCACGCTCTTGGCGGCCAGCATGCGCAACATGCGGCTTGAAATCGTCGATACCGTGTCGAAGCGCCGCAACATCACCCGTTCGGCCCGCTGGGCCAGGCTGCGCAGCCACGGCTGCTTCAACAACCCCAGCTCGAACGCTGCATCGATCTCGAAGTCCTGGATGTGCAGCCAGGCCTTGGCACCGGCCAGCCTGGCGGCCAACCAGGCCATCGGCGCGCAGAAGAAGCCAGGCGCGACCACCAGCACCACCCGAGGTTGCCAGCCGACCAGCTTGAACACGACAGGCATGCTGGCGAGCGCAAAGCTGGCCAGGTGCAGCAGGCGGGTCAGCCCGCCCAGGCGCTTCGGGATCCAGATCGGACAGCGGAAGACGGTCAAACCTGGCTTCGGCTGCTCGACCCGGTAGGCGTTCCCTGAGTGGCCTGGTGCCACCTTCCAGGTCGGGTAGTACGGCGGTGCACAGACGACAGCCACTTCATGACCGCGAGCGATCAGGCCGTCCGCCATTTCGCCGGAATACTTGCCGACGCCCGTGAGCTCCGGGCTGAAATTCATGCTCACCAAAACGATCTTCATGGTCGCCGAGTCGCCCGTAATTTCACTGAATGTTGACGGGCTCGCATGACGGGCTCAAGTCGCGCGACATAGTCCGAACGTATCGGTTCAAGGCCGTGATGCGCCAGCTTGTCGGGGGCTTCAGGCCGACTTGTTGACGGTTGAAGTCGGAGCGACGATAGACATCAGGGAAGCTGGTCACGGCACCGCCAGTCACACGCCGATGTTGCACGGTCAACCCTTTGTGGCTGTGGCCAGAGGACCCGCCTGCCCAGCAAAGCCAGAAAAAACAAAGGGCTGCGACCTTTCGGTGCAGCCCTCTGAGAATTGTTGGCGGTGGGCCAAGTCACCAGCGAACCGCTCTCATCGTCGAATTCCCGTTATCAGGGACATTTACAGGGAATTTGAAGCGTTTTCTGCCACCTGCCGGCATCGGCACCTCGCCTGGAGTGAGTCTCGGCGGGGCTTGCAGGCCAATCCACTAATATTCCGCTGCAAACGGAACAGGGAATTAATTCGGACCAAACAGGGAATTTGTTTGAGCATTACAGGGAAATGGCAGACAGGCTGGATCCGAGAAAGTGACCATCGAGGCCATCATCTGCCGTGAGTGACACGGTTGCCTGCAGATGCTGGTTCGAAGGTGGCGCCTGTGGCCGCGTCCGCTGGCCATCCAGCGGAATCGCCATGCCGCACGCGCCAGACCAAATCGACCCACGTCCTGCGAAAGCGTGCAGCACGACGCGGGTCACAGAGTGTCGCCGAGTACAACACCATGCGCCTATGCTTCGAAGCCGAGCAGTTGCCACCAGTCGCTGGCGGCATGCAGCACGCGCACGATGGACACGCCGCCTAGGCGAGGCTGGTAGAAGACCAGGTGATTTTCGAAGTCCTTGACCCGCCACTTTCGCACGCTGGCCAAGGCAGGATTTTTGAGGTTCAGCGGTGCGCCCATCAGGGGCTGCCTCGCCAGGTCGCCGAAGGTTTCTTCGGCTCTGGCCAGGAAGCGGTCGGCAACGTCGACGCTGGCGTTTTCAACCAGATGCACAAAGTGATCGATGAGGTCGCGTCTGGCGGCCTCGCGCTGTTGCACAGACGACATCAGCGCACGAGCTTTCGGGCTTCAACCTTGGCCAGGGCTTCCTTGCGGATGGCGGTCCAGTCGGCCGACGTCAGCTCGCTTTCGGCCCCACTCAGGCCTTCCAGGAGCTTGGCTTCGAGCTGTTCTTCGGCCTTGCGCCTCTCGTCAGCGCGGATGAGCTCGCGCACGTACTCGCTGACGCTGCTGTAGCGCCCGGTCGAAATCTGGCCGTCGACGAACTGCTTGAGAGGTTCAGGCAATGAAATGTTCATGCTCTGCATAGGTCGCTCCTTGACTTCTGACAGTGCCATTATTGACATGGAATGGCAACGGTTGCCATTTAGCGCGCTTGGCCGTGGTTTTAAGCGCTTGGGCTACCGATCAATGCCATGAAAATATTGTCGTCAGTCTCCTGGCCTCGTCAGAGGCCGAGAATTCTGGCGAGCTCGGCCTGCCGCGTGCTTTTGGTAGCCTGGCGTTGGCTGGCAGGCAGCTTCCAGCGGGGCAATCGAGGTCGACCGCTTTTTTATATGTGAGCGGCCGGCACCGTGCTGGCAGATGAGTCGCCACCGCCGACGGTCCGTCCACGAACTCGACGCCTGCAGTCATGCAGATCAGCCCTTGAGTCTTTCGTTCTGCGGGAACATGGCCCGCCGCGCCTCGTCGTCCATGTCGGTCTTGAAGGCATAGCGGTCCTTCAACGCGA
>JANXTP010000429.1 GCA_025352345.1 Burkholderiales bacterium
GGTGACTGCTGTGTGACCGCCAATCGCGGGCGAAATGCCTCCTCGCCCGCGAAGATGAAAGCCCAGGTGGGCGTCAAGACGGGACCTGACATAAAGCGTCTCGTCCCTGACGGACTAGCGTTCCTCACGGCTGCGCACTGTCGCGACATGCTGCGCATTCGATCGCGGGCGCTTCGGCCAATGCTATAGCTGTACGACCAAGGGGGTGTCGTCGCCCACTGCGTACGTGGCGGCGTAGTTCAGCTGTTGCTGAAGTCTCGCGGCCTCCCATTCCCGGTTGCGGTCTGTCAGGTAGTTAAAGAAGAGTTCGGTCTTGCCTTGGGTCGATCGGCCGATCACCCGCCGCACGGCCTCCTGGTCCGGGTGGCCGAATTGCGCGCCATTGGTGCTGAACAGAAACCTCGGGCTCTCGATCAGCGACATCAGATCGTCCGTGGTGTTGCCCTTGCTGCCGTGGTGCGACACCTTGACGGCGTCGACGGCCAGACGTTCGAGCCCGCGCTGCTCCAGCAAGCGCTTCAACGAAGCACAGACCGCATCGGCGTGAGCGTCGGCCAGGAACAGGCAGCTCTTGCCCGCGAACTCCGCCAGGAAGGCGATGCTCGAGCCATTGGCTGCGGCGTTGTCGGGGCGCGATTGCTTGGCCAGCAAGGCATCGAGCGCGGGCGTGCTGCCCAACAGCCCTTGCCCGGGCAGGTAACGCTTCTGCTTGGCCAGCAGTTCCCACGCGGCGTCGAGGTCGCCCGGTTCGATGGCGTCGCCGATGTCCTTGCGCCAGGCGTTGCGCATCTTGACCAGCTTGGGCACGGTCGGCGACAGCAGCGTCAGCTTCATGTCGCCCGCGAGCGTCCGCTCGGGCAGGGCCTCGTCGTCGCGAACAACGACCGCGTCGCCGTCGAATGCGCCGTTCCAAATGCCGTCTTCCAGTCGTCGTGACAACAGTGCGCTGAAGTACTCGCCCTGCTTGCCGCCCAGCAGACCGTGCGCCTGTTCGAGGTGGCGCCAGCCGTTGAACCAGACGTCCTTGACGACGAAGGGCCACGGCTTCGGATTCGCGAAGAGCCTGACGAGACCGTCGATGTGATCCGTGTCGACGTGGCTGAGCACCATCAACTCGAAGCGCCGATCCCCGGCGGGCAAGGCCTCCATGCGGTCCTGTAGGGCTCCATAGGCACCGATCGGCCCGCCGTCGATGAGCAGGCGCCGCGTTCGCGTTGCATCCCCATACTCCACGAACAAGCAGTCGCCGTGCAAGGCCGGCAACATCTCCACCCGCATGAACTTGTCAGGCATGGAATCTCCCGCTGCAAATGGTCAGAGCCGCCAGTCGGCATCGCCGAAGGCCACGACACACAAGGCCATCGGCACGCTGTCGAGTAGCGCCGCACGCTTGGCGTCACGAATGGCCTCACCGATCCTGACCTTATCGGGCTCGGTCGTCTGCGCCAGCCGGGCGACGATCGCCTCGCCCACCCGAACCGCGTGCGCGCCGAACACCGTGGCGATCGTGGACACGACCACCGCGGCGCCGGCCTGCCGGAAGTACCGGATGTGGCTGGAGAAATCCTGCGCCGTCCCGGCAACGTCGCAGCCGAGCAGGAAGACCACGGGCGGCGATCCCTCCGACGTGCGAACGTAGTCGCGCGGCAGGTCCAGCGTGAACAGCTTCTTGCCGCCGATCTCGAGGAGGACATCTTCCTCCTTGCCTTCGTTGTGCGGGAACGCGACCAGCAAGGCCGGATGCTTGTTCTTGACGGTGGCTATCCAGTCGTCCCAGTCCTTCACCACCGGCACGTTGATGCCAAGCGTTGCGCCCAGCAAATTGACCAGGCCAACGACTTCGGCCGCCTTGACTTCCTGGCTGTGCCCGACCAACGCGCCAGCGCTGAGGTCTAGCTGATCACGGCTCTCGATCGCCTCGACCTGCACGACCACCTGGGCCCCGGCGGGTGTGGTGGCCTTCGGATCGAAGATGTGGCGTTCGATGACCTTCTTCAGGCCCCAGAAGCCCATTGGGCAGACGTGTGCGCGCGGCTGCGAGGTGCGTGCGCAGGGGTCGGGGCAGCGCCCCTTCGCCAGGGCCTCGCGATGCTGCGGGCAGACCGTGGCCCCCGGGTCCGGAGCGTTGAAGTCATACATGAATTCCAGCGGCACGACGGCATCGGGGCGCGCACTGACCACCTGCAGGTACGTGACCGAGGCATCACCCACGTCGAAGCCATCGGTCGCCAGGTCCTTGAGCTGATCCTTGTAGAGAAGCGAGTACAGATTGGCGCCTACGCGAGCGAGCTTGACCAGCAGGGCAGGGTTCTCGCCCTGGTCGAGCCCGTCGCCGTAATCAGCCACGCTGTGGGCGACGGCGGAGATCAACTCATTAAGCCTGCGCACCGGTTGCTCGATGCCGTCCAGGTTGGTCGCCCATGCGCGCTGGCCTGTCACGCCGGTGAGCGTCGGCTCGCCCGTGTGGGTGTGGTTGAGGACGATGGCCAGATCGAACTGCCGGCGCTTGCCGAGATCGGACCAGTCATGCCGCACGTGGGCCTCGTCGTCCAGGGTGATGCCGCGCGCGGTCTCGGGCGCCTTGCCTGGCGTAGCGGCCACCTGTGTGTGCAGCAGCACGGTCTGCAACACGCGCCCCCGGTGCACTACGGAGATGCGGCCCTCGAACTGGCCTTCCGCTCTCGGTGTGAAGACGAACTCTGCTGAGTTGCTGTCGCCTTGCCGGGGCAGGAGGATCTCGCCCAGCATGGGTTGATCGAACTGCCGCGGCGCATGAAACACAACCTGCAGGCGATGCGTGTCACGGTTCTTGGGCAGCGTGTCCTCGGGAAACGCGGTGGGTGCTGCGATGCTGTCGTCGCGCTTCGGGCCGATGAACACCTGAACCATGACAGGTTGGCCGACGACGTAGCCCGAGCGCTCCTCGACGAACTCCCCAGTCTGTTTGCGGAAGCTCTTCTGCTGTACATGGCGTGGCACCGCCACTTGGCGCGCCGCCGCGGACTCAGCGTCGCTGACGCTTCGGCTCAGTTCTGAGACGGCGGACGCCTCTCTCGCTTCGCTGTCGAAGCGGTAGTTCGCCCTGGCGGCGTCGATGGCGTTGGCGACGTCGGCGGGCGTTGCAGCGGCGGACGGCTCAGGCGGTGCGGCCCTCGAGGTCGTGCGCGGCGGGAGAGCGCGCATGCTCGAACGTGGCAGACCGAGAAGGTCGAAGGAGCTCTTGGTGAGCAGCACCTCGGTGTCGCGCGGCAACCGGCGCAGCCGTCCCGACATGCGCCCAACCGTCTCGTCCAGGTGGCTGAGGGCGAGCAGGTCGCGGTTGAGCAGCAGCAGCCCGCCGGGTTGGAACGCC
>JANXTP010000228.1 GCA_025352345.1 Burkholderiales bacterium
AGACTGCCAGCCGCTTTGCCTAGTCCTTGTCCGGCGTCGTAGGTGTTTTTGCCCATTTTCGCGAACAACACAGCAAAGTCGGCCTGCGCGCCAGCATCACCGGCGAGATCGTGATGGACAACGTGTTCTGCCCCGATGAGAACGCATTCCCTGAAGTGCGTGGCCTGAAGGGCCCGTTCACCTGCCTGAACAGCGCCCGCTACGGCATTGCCTGGGGCGCGCTCGGCGCGGCCGAAGACTGCTTCCACACCGCCCGTCAGTACACGCTGGACCGCAAGCAGTTCGGCAAGCCGTTGGCCGCGAACCAGCTGATCCAGAAGAAGCTCGCCGACATGCAGACCGAGATCACGCTCGGCCTGCAGGGTTGCCTGCGGCTGGGCCGCATGAAGGACGAGGGCACGGCGTCGGTCGAGATCACCTCGATCATGAAGCGCAACTCGTGCGGCAAGAGCCTGGACATCGCCCGCGTCGCGCGCGACATGCTCGGTGGCAACGGCATCAGCGACGAGTTCGGCATTGCACGGCATCTGGTGAACCTCGAGGTGGTCAACACCTACGAGGGCACGCATGATGTGCATGCGCTGATTCTGGGCCGCGCGATCACGGGCATCGCGGCCTTCTGACCCAAAGGAAACCGGCATGGCAGGAAGTGCGCACATCGACACGTTTGCACGCGACCATCTGCCGCCAAGCGACCAGCAGCCGGAGTTCATCTTCGAGCTGCCCGAGTTGCAGTTCCCCACGCAGCTGAACTGCGCAGATGAGTTGCTCGACCGGCGCATCGCGGAAGGCCGCGGTGACCGGGTCTGCCTGCGCGCGCCCGGCGGTCTGGAATGGCGCTATGCCGACCTGCAGCGCCACGCGAACCGGATCGCGAACGTGCTCATCGCTGACCTCGGCCTCGTGCCGGGCAACCGGGTGCTGCTGCGCGCCGCGAACAAGCCGATGCTGGTCGCGTGCTGGTTCGCGGTGATGAAGGCCGGCGGCATCGCGGTCGCGACGATGCCGCTGTTGCGCGCGAAGGAACTGGGCCAGATCATCGAGAAAGGGCAGGTCACGCACGCGCTGTGCGACGCGGCCTTGCGCGCCGAGCTCGACACCGTGGCGGCGCAACACCCGCGGCTCGCGCAACGCCTGTTCTTCGGCGATGCGACGAGCGACGGGCTCGAAGCCCGGATGGCGCGCCAGTCCGACGGTTTCGAGAACGTCGCGACCGCAGCCGACGACACCTGCCTGTTCGCGTTCACCTCCGGCACGACCGGCCAGCCGAAGGCGACGATGCACTTCCATCGCGATGTGATGGCCGCTTGCGCGTGCTTTGCGCCGCACGTGCTGCGCGCGAGCGCCGACGATGTGTTCATCGGCAGCCCGTCGCTGGCGTTCACCTTCGGGCTCGGCGGGCTGACGTTGTTCCCGATGAGCATCGGCGCGTCCACCGTGCTGCTCGAGAAGACCTCCGCGCCGGAGCTGCTCGACGCGATCGAAAACTTTGGCGCGACCGTGCTGTTCACCGCGCCGACCTCGTACCGTGCGATGGCGGCGGCCGCGCGCGAACGCCGGCTCTCGGCGCCGCTCGGCGGGCCGCTGCGCAAGTGCGTCGCGGCCGGCGAGGCGCTGCCCGCAGCCACGCGCCGGCTGTGGCGCGATGCGACCGGGATCGAGATCATCGACGGCATCGGTGCGACCGAGATGCTGCACATCTTCATCTCGGCCGACGAGGCGAACGCACGCGCCGGTGCCACCGGCGTCGTCGTCCCCGGCTACCGCGCCTGTGTGATGGACGCGCAGCGCAACGAGGTTCCGCGCGGCCAGATCGGCCACCTCGCCGTGAAGGGCCCGACCGGCTGCCGCTACCTCGACGACGCGCGCCAGGCCAACTACGTCAGCGGCGGCTGGAACTACACCGGTGACGCCTACCTGCAGGACGCCGACGGCTACTTCCATTACCAGTCGCGCACCGACGACATGATCATCTCGTCGGGCTACAACATCGCAGCCGCCGAGGTCGAAGAAGTGCTGCTGACGCACCCCGGCGTTGCGGAATGCGCCGTGATCGGTGTGCCCGACGCGCAGCGCGGCCAGATCGTCAAGGCCTTCGTCGTGCTGCGCGAATCGCACGCGGCGGGTGACGCGATCGTGCGCGCGCTGCAGGAATTCGTGAAGGCAGCGATCGCGCCGTACAAGTACCCGCGCGCGATCGAGTTCCGCGCCGCGCTGCCGCGCACCGAGACCGGCAAGCTGCAGCGTTTCAGGCTGCGCGACCCCGGCTGACCACGCGGCTGAACGTCGGCGAATCCGTGGCGAGCAAAAAAG
>JANXTP010000009.1 GCA_025352345.1 Burkholderiales bacterium
CGCTGTTGGTCAACGCTGGCAAGACGCTGTTTTCTGAAAGCTTCCCGGACCTGTGGCTCTTCCTGATGGCTGCGCTGTTCATCGGCGTGACCATGGCCTTCCCGATGGGACTGGCCGGCCTGGTTGAAGACACGATCAAACCGTGGTGGAAGCGCCGCCAACTCGAACGCCGCACGAATGCGGAGCGAATCGCAGCAGCCCAGGCGGCTTATCCCGATCGGCCTGCGGCGAAGTCGTCCAAGGACCACGACGGCACATTGCCTCCCGGCCTGAACGGTCAACAAGCCTGAGCACGGGCTGGAGCACCCCATGAGCAACACCGATTTCGCCCTGGCTGTGGAAGACCTGACCGTGTCGTTCGACGGCTTCAAGGCCATCGACATGCTGACGCTGTACATCGACAAGAACGAACTGCGCGTGATCATCGGCCCCAACGGTGCTGGCAAGACCACGCTGCTCGATCTGATCTGCGGCAAGACCCGCGCGAGCGGCGGCAGCATCAAGTTCAAGAACACCGAGCTGACGAAGATGGCCGAGCACAAACGCGTGCGGCTGGGCATCGGCCGCAAGTTTCAGACGCCGTCGATCTACGAGAACCTGAGCGTGTTCCAGAACCTCGAGGTGTCCTATCCGAAGGGTCGCTCGGTGTTTGGCGCACTCGCCTTCAAGTGCACCGACGAGGTCAAGGCCAAGGTGCAGGTGGTGGCCGAGGAAATTGGCCTGTCTGACAAGCTCGATATCGAAGCCGGGTTGCTGTCGCATGGCCAGAAGCAGTGGCTGGAGATCGGCATGCTGCTGATGCAGGAGCCCGAGCTGCTGATGCTCGACGAGCCGATTGCCGGCATGAGCGCGCGCGAGCGCGAGCTGACGGCCGAATTGCTCAAGCGCATCTGTGCCAATCGCGCGGTGATCGTGATCGAGCACGACATGGATTTCGTCAAGCAGATCGCCCACAAGGTCACCGTGATGCACCAGGGAAAGATCCTGGCCGAAGGGTCGATGGACCAGGTGCAGAACGATCCCAAGGTGATCGATGTGTATCTGGGTCACTGACCCTCGGGCACTGATCAAGGACTCCCATGCTCAACGTCACCAACCTGCATGTCGGCTACGGCCAGAGCGAAGCGCTGCACGGCGTCGACTTCCACGCCAACAAGAATGAAACCGTGGCCATCATGGGCCGCAATGGCATGGGCAAGACCACGCTGTTCAAGTCGCTGATCGGCATCCTGTCGCTGAAGTCGGGTTCGATCGAGGTCGATGGGCAGGACATCAGCAAGGACGAAAGCTACGAGCGCGTCGCCAAGGGTGTCGCTTATGTGCCGCAGGGCCGGATGATCTTCTCGACCCTGAGCGTCACCGAGAACATCCAGACCGGCCTTGAGAACGCCAAGGACAAGCGGATTCCCGACGAGATTTATGCGCTGTTCCCGGTGCTGTTCGACATGCGCAACCGCAAGGGCGGCAACCTGTCGGGCGGCCAGCAGCAGCAGCTCGCGATCGCGCGGGCGTTGGTCACCAACCCAAAGGTGCTGCTGCTCGACGAGCCGACCGAGGGCATCCAGCCGTCGATCATCAAGGACATTGCCAAGGCGTTGAACGAGATCCGCAAGATGCGCGAGATCACGATCATCGTGTCCGAACAGGTGCTGAGCTTTGCGATGGACGTGGCCGACCGGCTGTTCGTCATCGAAGGCGGCCGGCTGGTGCACGAGAGCCCGCGCGCCAGCACCGATGTCGCGCACATCGTCGGCGCTGTCGTTGTTCTTGATGAAGCCGCCGGTCCAGTCGAAGGTTTCGAGAATGAAGTCGTCACCCGGCTTGACCCAGCAGGCCATCGGAATGTCCGGATGCCAGCGGTTGTGGATGTTCTCGTTGTCGAGCGGCGACTGGGTCAGGTCGACCTTGATCAGGGTGTCGGTCATGCGGGGCTCCGGGGGGTTGTCTCAGCGTGGGGTGGTGCGAACTCGGATGAATGCGGGTCTCAAACGGAAAGGAATTGCCGAATGCGCGCGACATCGGTGCTGGCGCGCGGGCTCTC
>JANXTP010000020.1 GCA_025352345.1 Burkholderiales bacterium
GCCAGCTTCAGGCCGATCTTGTTGTTGTACTTGTCGATCTGATCGGTAGCCGCGCTGCGATTGGCAATCACGCCACCCAGACGAACGTTGTAATTCTTTGCCTTGGCGCCGATGGCCTGCACGATTCGGTTCATCGCAAAGATCGAATCGAAGTCGTTGGCGGTGACGATCAGCGCGCGGTCAGCATGCTGCAGCGGCGCGGCGAAGCCACCGCAGACCACGTCACCCAGCACGTCGAAGATCACCACATCGGTATCTTCGAGCAGGTGGTGCTCCTTCAGCAGCTTGACGGTCTGGCCAACGACGTAGCCGCCGCAGCCGGTGCCGGCCGGTGGGCCACCGGCCTCGACGCACATCACGCCGTTGTAGCCAGGGAAGACGAAGTCCTCGACGCGCAGTTCTTCAGCGTGGAAGTCGACCGTTTCGAGCACGTCGATGACGGTCGGCAACATCTTCTTGGTCAGCGTGAAGGTCGAATCGTGCTTCGGGTCGCAGCCAATCTGCAGCACGCGCTTTCCGAGCTTGGAAAACGCGGCCGACAGGTTGCTCGACGTGGTGCTCTTGCCGATGCCACCCTTGCCGTAGATCGCGAACACCTTGGCGGTGCCGATCTTCAGGTTCGGATCGAGCTCGACCTGAACGCTGCCCTCACCGTCGAGGCGCAGGTTCTTGCGTACACCAGGGTTCTTGATGTCGGGAATGGGAAACGTTGTCGTGCTCATGCGTGAGCTCCTTCGCGGGAATCAGAAAAAACACCTTCGAGCCGGTCTTCGAGCTCTTCACCGGCGCGACGCAATGCTTCGAGCATCTTCGCGTCCGGTGTCCAGAACTTGCGCTCCGACGCTTCAAGCAACCGGTTGGCCACCCGCGCCGATGCGGTCGGGTTCAGCTTCGCGAGACGTTCGCGCATCTCGGGGTCGAGCATGAAGGTCTCGCTCAACTGCTGGTACACCCAAGGCTGCACCTGGCCTGTCGTCGCCGACCAGCCCATCGTGTTGGTCAGGTGCACCTCGATCTGGCGCACACCTTCGTAGCCATGCTTCAGCATGCCTTCGTACCACTTCGGGTTCAGCATCCGGGTACGGGTTTCGAGGGCCACTTGCTCGGTCAGGGTTCTGATCGTGCCGCCGCCGTCGGCGTCGCGGGTCTGGTCGCCGATGTACACCGGTGCCATCTCTGCATCGACACCTTCCTTGTTCGTCTTGGCCCGCTTGATCGCGCGGCTGATGCCGCCCAGCGTGTCGAAATAGGTGTCGACGGTGGTGACGCCGAGTTCGACCGAATCGAGGTTCTGGTACGCCAGATTCACACCCGACAGCACGCTTTGCAGCAACTGAGCCTGCTGCACCGGGCGACCGGCGCGGCCGTAGGCAAAGCCTTTTCGGCGGCTGTAGGTCTCGGCGAGTTCGTCGCCGTCTTCCCAGCGGCTGTTGTCGACCAGGCTGTTGACGTTGGAGCCATAGGCGCCTTCGGCATTGCCGAACACCCGCAGCGATGCGGTCTCCAGGTCGCCACCGTGCTCAGCCATGTAGGCCAGCGCGTGCTTGCGAATGAAGTTCTGTTCCAGCGGTTCGACCGCACTGGCGGCCATGAACGCGGCCTCGGCGAGCAGCTTGATCTGCAGCGGCAGCAGGTCGCGGAAGATGCCCGACAGCGTGATGATCACGTCGACCCGCGGCCGGCCGAGCTGCTCGACCGGAATCAACTCGGCCCCGGCCAGCCGGCCGTAGCTGTCGAAGCGCGGGCGGGCGCCCATCAGTGCGAGTGCCTGGGCGATCGGGCCGCCTTCGCTTTTCAGGTTGTCGGTGCCCCACAGCACCATCGCGATCGATTCGGGGAAGGCATGCCCGTCGGCCATGTGCTTGTTCAGCAGACGGTCGGCCTGACGCGCCCCATCCTTGACCGCATAGGCGCTCGGGATGCGGAACGGATCGAAGCCGTGCAGGTTGCGCCCGGTCGGCAGGATGGCCGGTGTGCGCAGCAGGTCACCACCCGGGGCAGGGCGCAGGAAGCGGCCGTCGAGGGCATGCAGAATGCCGTTGATCTCGTGGTCTTCCGCCATCAGCGTGTCGGTCGCCGACAGCTCCTTCAGCAGGGCCAGCGTCTCGG
>JANXTP010000233.1 GCA_025352345.1 Burkholderiales bacterium
AACGGCGAGACAGTGGGAGTTGCGATGTCCATGGTCCTGCTCCTGTCGATGAACGAGGCGGATTGCCTCGATCACCAACATCGCAGAACCGGCGCCACAACGGAACGCCACCACACTTACAGAAGCGCTTACCGCGCGAGCGGTTTAGTCCCCTGTCGGGGAAGCGGACGCTGTCAGCCCCCGGGGGGTGCGCTGCGGTCGAACTGGTGCACCAGGAACGCGTGCACGGGATGCGGCAAGAATGCGGGCAGCACGTACTTCCAGTGCCGCAGCTTCGCATGCCCCTCAAGCAGCAGCGTCCTGAAGATCGGACGGGCGTGGGCCAGGTCGCGGCTCCAGTGGCACTCGAGCCCGCGCTGGACAAGCCGGCCTTCCATCGATGCCCGCCGCGCTTGCGTCGGAATCCGGCGCGCGTCCCCGGGGAACTCATCGAGGAACGCCCGCTGCGCGCGGAAGTGATTGATCGCCACGCGGGCCTTGTCCTGCGTGGCCTGCCCACCGTCGTGGAAGTGATAGAACGCCAGCACGCGCGGCACGCGAACGATCGGCTGGTCCTTGCCGATCTTCAGCCAGAGCAAGTAGTCCTCCGAAGTCTTGAACCGCGGGTCGAAACCACCCGCCGCGACGATGGCCTCGCGTCGCGTCAGGCAGGCATGGATGGGCCAGCGACAGTTGTCGAACAGGCTCAGCAGTTTGCTGTCGTCGTCGTACTCCGGCGGCACGTAGGGCTCGCCGCACGGCCCGGGAAGGCCCATGTTCTGCCAACCGCAGTAGGTCAGGGTCGCGCCGCTGTGTACGAGTGCCGCATGCAGTTCGCGCAGGCAGTCTGCATGCCAGGTGTCGTCGGCATCGAGGAATGCTATGAACTGCCCACGGGCCAGGGCGATACCCGCGTTGCGTGCCTCGCATACCCCTCGGTTCGCCTGGGTATGCACCTTGACCCTCGGGTCGTCGAGCGCGGCCAGTATCGTGGGGCTCTCGTCGGTCGAGCCGTCGTCGACCACGATGAGCTCGAGGTCGCTGAGCGACTGGCCGAGCGCGCTGGCCACGCTGGCGCGAAGGTGGCGAGCGGCGTTGAAGCAGGGCATCACGACCGACACCGACGGCGGTGTGTCGTGTGCCTCCGCCACGGAGCCGATGACCCGCGTCATGCCGGGCGCAGCGGACGGATGTCGACATAGGCTGCAAGATGCACGTCGGCCATGTCACACCAGCTGAGTTCGTCGGCGCGCTGGGCTGCACTGCGAGCCATCGCATCCAATGGCGCCTGGGCCACGGCGCGCAGCGCTCGCGGCAGCGCATCGGTCTCTTGTGGGTCGTAGAGCACGCCCATGCTTGCGTCGACGTACTCCGACAGCGTGGCGATCTTCGGTGCCACAACCGGTCGACCGAAGGTCAGCGCCAGCATCAGTGACCCGCTGGTCTGTGTTTTGCGGAATGGGAACACCACCACGTCGGCGGCACGGAAGAAGGTCTGGATCTCGTCGTCCGCCACATAAGCCAGCCGCAAGCGAACCCGCGGGTCGGCGGCGGCCAGCCGCTCCACGTCCGCGCGGATCGCCGCATCCAATGGCCGGCCCACGACGTGCAATGAACAGTTCTCGTCGGGCAAGGTGCGGAAGGCGCGTATCAGGTCTTCCACACCCTTGTAAGGCTTGACGTAGCCGAAGTAGAGCATGGCCAACCCGTCGGCCGGCAGACCGAGCGCCTGCCGCGCCTGCTCGCGCGACACCTCGTCGCGGTACCAGCCCTTGTAGGACGGATGCAGTGCCACGTGTACTGGGCGCGGATAGCCGAGTTCGCCGCACACGAGTTGCCGCGTGAACTCGCCATGCACGATCAGGTGCCGGCTCAGCCGCATCACCAGCGACCTGAACCAGGCGTCCCGGCGCGGGTGGCGCGACTCGTAGGCCGTGAGTTCATGCGCCGTCCAGACAATGTTGTTCTTCAGCAGGCGGTATGCGAGCAGCACCGCCACCATGTAGATCAACTGCGGCAGCGTCTTGTAGGTGCCGTGTGGCCAGTGCACGTGCACCACGTCCAGACCATCTCGGCCGACGAGCAGGCGCAGCAGACTCAAGGGCGGGTCGCCGATGACTCGAATCCCGCGCTTGTTCAGTTCCTTCTTCAGCAGCAGCTGGTAGGGGTTGTTCGGCCACCAGGGAAGGAAACCGACGGTCAGCCGAGGCTTCACGTCAGGTCCGGTCACGGGCAAAACCGGCAGGTTTCAACGCACTCGACGGCATATGTGCATTCATGGGGCAACTGCGTGTGGATAGACTGCTGCGGGGACACAGAATACGCCTGCAACATCGCCCTTCGCATTCTTCATCGTATCGACGGCTTGTGGCGGAACCTGCCATCTGGAGAGGCAACTCCTTCACGAAGTGACCCGCGACCCGACCGACCGAACGCTGCACGAGACCTGAACACCCCGTAACCCTGGAGATCTGAATGTTTTTCAACATCAAGAGAAAGCTCAACTTCCTGCGATTCGATGCGGAAGTGAAATCGATTCTCGACACTCTCCCGGTGACCTTGTCGAGCGAAAGCCGCGTGGTCTGCGTCAGCCACGTTTGCCAGACCTACCTTTACGCATACCTGATCGCCATCAAGTCTTTCGCGAGGCATGTTCCATTGAAGAAGATATACGCGGTCGACGACCTCAGCCTGACTGACGGTGGCAAGGCGCTCCTGCGCAAGCATGTTCCGGGTATCGCAATCCTGCCCATCACCAGCGTCAGGAACGAGCACTGCCCGAGTGGCGGCGACTGGGAGGGCTTTCTGACGATCGGCAAGGAGACGGCGGATCACTTCTGCATCCAGCTCGATGCAGACACCGTCACGATGGGCCCGCTGCCCGAGGTCCTCGACGCCATCGAGAGCAACCGCAGTTTCACCCTGGGTGAATGGGTCGCTCAGGAGATCGTGCCTGTGGCTGAAGCCGTCCAGGCTGTTGAGGGCGTGACATCCGAGCACGTCCAGATGCTGTCCGAGAAGAGTCTTGGCAAGCTGGAAAGCGCCGAAAAGTTGAAGTACGTGCGGGGCTGCGGGGCGTTTGCCGGCTTTGCGCGTGGCACCGTGACGGTCAAGTCCATCGAGGATCTCTCGGCGGCCATGATCAAGATCCTGGGGCGCGAGAAGTGGCTCGAATGGGGGAGCCAGCAGATTGCCTCCAACCTGGTGATCGCGAACACGCCGGGCGCCATCGTGCTGCCTGTGCCCAAGTACGCGTCGCACATGCCGAGCATCGATATCGACAAGAGCATCTTCCGCCACTTCATCGGCAGCCATCGCTTCGACCAAGGAAACTACGTGAGGTCGGCGCTGACGGCCATTGGTGATCTTGCAGCGTCCCCTGCTTGAACACGCAGGGCGGCGCGGCCTTCCACAACGGCTTGAATCCGGCGCCGTCACGCTGGGCAATCACGGAAAGTTGGTGGCAGTGACAGGTTGGCGGAGTCGGCGCGAATCGCGGACGTCCTTACCCGGCCGGTGTTTCCAGTCAATAACGCATGAGTTGGCGCTCGGGCGAAGGCAAGCCCGTGCAGCGGTCGGTCCAGACTCACTTCAGGAGCGCCTCAAGAAGCTTGACGCGCTGCTCGGCCGCCTTGACGTCGTTATAGATCTTGCACGCCGGGGTCAGCCTGGATAACGAATACTCGATATCCCCCTTGCCCATACGCAGAATGCGCTGCCGTTCGGCCTTGGCAATGGAGA
>JANXTP010000038.1 GCA_025352345.1 Burkholderiales bacterium
CGATGTGCAGGCGATCACCGCCGAGGCCCATCGGCTGATCGACGCGCAGTACGCTGCCTTCAATGACCAGCTGATGCCTTTGCTGCAACGCGCGGGCATCGTGATCCTGAACCATGCCGAGCGCGATGAGGCGCAGCGCGAATGGGTCGACAACTTCTTCCAGAAGCAGGTGCGGCCGCTGCTGGTGCCGATCGGGCTCGATCCGTCGCACCCGTTTCCGCTGGTGGCCAACAAGGCGCTGAATTTCATCGTGCGGCTCGGCGGCAAGGATGCTTTCGGCCGCGAGAACACCATTGCCATCGTCAAGGTGCCACGCGTGCTGCCGCGGGTGATCCGGCTGCCCGACGCGCTGGTGCCCGGCCAACAGGGTTTCGTGCTGCTGACCAGCGTGATCCGTGCACACCTCGGCGAGCTGTTTCCAGGCCGCGCCGTCGAGACCTTCTCGCAGTTCCGCGTCACCCGTGACTCCGACCTCGAAGTCGACGAGGACGACGTGAAGAACCTGCGCCAGGCGCTGCGTTCGGGCCTCAGCTCGCGCCACTTCGGCCAGGCGATCCGCCTTGAAGTGGTCAGCAGCTGCCCGCCGGAGTTGTCCGAATTCCTGCTCGAACAGTTCGATCTGCCACAGCAGGCGATGTACCAGGTCAACGGGCCGGTGAACCTGGTGCGGCTGAACCAGCTGATCGACCAGGTCAACGACCGCAACATGCTGCCGTCGCTGCCCTCGCTTCGCTTTGCACCGCACGAAGGCGCCTGGCCGGCCAAGGGCTTGCCTCGCGACCAGTCGATCTTTGCCCGGCTGCGGCGCGGCGACGTGCTGCTGCACCAGCCCTTCGAATCGTTCGATCCGGTGGTGCAGTTCCTGCGCGAATCGGTCAACGACCCGGCGGTGCTGGCCATCAAGCAGACGATTTACCGCACGGGCAGCGAATCGCCGCTGATGGACCTGCTGATCGAGGCGGCACGCAAAGGCAAGGAGGTGATGGTCGTCGTCGAGCTGAAGGCGCGTTTCGACGAGGAGGCCAACATCAACTGGGCCGAGCGGCTGGAAGCAGTCGGCGCGCAGGTGGTCTACGGCGTGGTCGGCCTGAAGACCCACGCCAAGCTGCTGCTGGTGACGCGGCGCGAGGTGTCGGCCAGCGGCGCGGCCAGCGCCAACCCCAACGCCACCGCCCGGCTGCGCCGCTATGCGCACCTGTCCACCGGCAACTACAACCCGAAGACCGCACGGCTGTACACCGATGTCAGTTACCTGACAGCCGATGCCGAGCTGACGGCCGACGTCGATGCGGTGTTCCAGCAGCTGGCCAGCCTGGGCAAGATGAAGCCGCTGCGCCAGATGCTGCAGGCGCCGTTCACGATGCACCGGCGGCTGATCCACACCATCGATCGCGTGGCTGACTCTGCACGGGCCGGGCAGTCGGCGCGCATCATCGTCAAGATCAATGCGCTGACCGACCCGATGCTGATCAACGCGCTGGTGCGCGCCAGCCAGGCCGGGGCCGATATCGACCTGATCGTGCGCGGCGCCTGCGTGCTGCGCCCCGGTGTGCCGGGCGCCACCGACCGCATCCGTGTGCGCTCGGTGGTCGGGCGGTTCCTAGAGCACTCCCGGATCATGTATTTCCGGTGGGGCCCGACGGACGACGACGAGGTGCTGTACCTTTCCAGCGCCGACTGGATGAGCCGCAACATGATGCGTCGCATCGAGGTGGCCTGGCCGGTGCGCGACGCCGAGTTGCGCCAGCGCGTCATCGATGAATGCTTGGTGCCTTACCTGCACGACCGCCGAGATGCCTGGATGCTGAACACCGACGGCAGCTTCTCCCGCATGGGCAGCCATGGCGTCAGCGCGCAGCAGGCGCTGGTCAGGCGTTACCGTCCGACCGGCGATGCGACGGCGGCCAACGGAAGCTGATGCGATGGACCTGATCCTGTGGCGCCACGCGGAAGCGCACGTCATCAAGGAAGGCCAGAGCGACCTCGATCGTGGGCTGACACCCAAGGGTGAACGGCAGGCTGCACGCATGGCCGACTGGCTCAGCCAACGGCTGGCGCAGGGCACGCGGGTGCTGGTCAGCCCGGCCGTGCGCTGCCAGCAGACGGCAAAGGCGCTGGGCAAGAACTTCAAGACACTGGAAGCATTGGCGCCCGATGCCAGCGGCGATGCCTTGCTGAAGGCGGCCCGCTGGCCCGAGTCGCCCGACCCGGTGCTGG
>JANXTP010000064.1 GCA_025352345.1 Burkholderiales bacterium
CCGCCGACGAGGTCGGTGCGCCGGTCATCCTGCAGGCCAGCGCCGGTGCGCGCAAATATGCCGGCGAGCCCTTCATCAAGCACCTGATCCAGGCCGCGGTCGAGAGCTGGCCGCACATCCCGCTGGTGATGCACCAGGACCACGGCCAGAGCCCCGAGGTCTGCAGGGGCGCGATCGATCTGGGCTTCAGCTCGGTGATGATGGACGGCTCGCTGCAGGCCGACGGCAAGACGATCGCGAGCTTCGACTACAACGTCGAGGTGACGCGCAAGGTCGTCGACATGGCGCACAAGCTCGGTGTGACCGTCGAAGGCGAACTCGGCTGCCTCGGCTCGCTCGAAACCATGAAGGGCGACAAGGAAGACGGCCACGGCACCGAATCGACGATGACGATGGAGCAGCTGCTGACCGACCCGGAAGAGGCCGCCGACTTCGTCAAGCGCACCCAGCTCGATGCGCTCGCGATCGCGATCGGCACCAGCCACGGTGCCTACAAATTCACCCGCAAGCCGACCGGCGACATCCTCGCGATCGGCCGCATCAAGGAAATCCACAAACGCATCCCGAACACGCACCTGGTGATGCACGGTTCGAGCAGCGTGCCGCAGGATCTGCTGGCGGTGATCCGCGAGTACGGCGGCAACATGAAAGAGACCTACGGCGTGCCGGTCGAAGAGATCCAGGAAGCGATCAAGCACGGCGTGCGCAAGATCAACATCGACACCGATGTGCGGCTGGCGATGACCGCGGCGATCCGCCAGTACCTGGCGCAGAACCCCGACAAGTTCGACCCGCGCGATTACCTGAAGCCGGCGCGCGAGGCGGCGAAGAAGATCTGCCGGCAGCGCTATGTGGAGTTCGGCTGCGAGGGCCAGGCGGCCAAGATCAAGGCGCAGACGCTAATGCAGGTGGCGCAGCGCTATACGAGCGGCGAGCTCGCGCAGACGGTGGCCTGAACCAGCGCGCGCCCGACCTGAAACCCGGCTTCGGCCGGGTTTTTGCTTTTGAGCCCGTCAAGAACGCTGCCCGCCGTCAATCGACTCGACCGGTGACGCAGCCTTTGTAGCTGCGGCGATGCCGTTCCGGGGTGAGGCTGTTGGAGCGTAACCTGATGCCGGCCGCTCGACCGCAGTTGACGCCACTCCGGCGATATTGACAGAAAACAATCTTTTAAGAGCGCTTGTGGATCACAAGCGTGCTTATTGGAGCGCCTCTTGCAAGATAACCGTCGCAATTCTACAATGGTTCTTATTAGAACGCTTGTGATCCGCAAGCGCTCGTATGAGGGCGATTTCATGGCTACTGCGACTAACCTTTCCGTAGACCGAGCTCTCAAGGCGCTGGGCCAGAGCATCGAGCTCGCGCGTCGGCGACGGGGTCTGTCTCAAGCCGACCTGGCGTCCCGCATGGGTGTTTCGGTAAGCACGGTGCGCAGGCTGGAGGACGGACATTCTGGAACGGCGCTCACCTACCTGGCCAGCGCTCTTCAGGTCTTTGGGGAGCTCGAGAAGCTGCGCTTGCTTCTGGACACGCCGACCGATTCCGTGGGGCTCGCACTGATGGATGCAGAACTACCAACTCGGGTCTACAGCAAGCGCCGTAAGGTACCCAAAGCATTTTGAAGGGTTAGCGCGATATGGCTACGCGAGCCGGTGCCGCGGCACAGAACATGAAGACGGAACTCGACGTGTGCCTGGGCAAGGCAGGCACGCCCGTGGGGAAACTCGTGTTTGTGCGCAACGGGCCTCGAATGTTTACGCAGTTCGCCTACTTTCAAGATTGGCTGAGCCATAAGGACACGTTCAACATATCGCCGGACCTCGACCCCAAGCCGCTGTACCAGGCCCGCAAACCTGCGGCCAAAGAAGATTCCTTGTTTTTTCTAGCGCTGGGAGACACTGAGCCGGATGTCTGGGGCCGTCGAGTCATCGCCCGCGCGCATGCCAAGCGCCGCGAGGAAGCCCCGACTCTGGGGGCGCTGACCGAACTCGACTACCTTTGCGCGGTCGATGACTTCAGCCGCATGGGTGCCTTGCGGTTGCGCAATGCGCACGGCCCTCATCTGGAATCCGTATCTGCCGGCCGGCGTGTGACGCCTCCGATGCTCGAGCTCGAAAAGATGCTGTCGTCTTCACGAGCAGTTGAGCTCGGCCAGGAAACAGCCAACGATTTGGCCTATCTGCGAGGCAAGGGCACCTCGCTGGGGGGCATGCGCCCGAAATGCAGCATCCTGGACGAAAAAGGGTTCCTGGCCCTGGGTAAGTTCCCGAGCATCAAGGACGAGCGTGATGTGACGCGTGCCGAGGTCCTCGCGCTCAAGCTGGCAAGCTTGGCGGGTATCAACGCTGCGCATGCCCATGTGGTGGTCGTGCAAGGCACCCCTGTGGCGGTCATTCGCCGGTTCGACCGCGCGCCCGAGGACGCGCGCATCCCCTACATTTCAGGGGCTACGCTTCTTCAGGCCAGTCGACAAGCTGAGCACGCTTACACCGAGGTACTCGCGGTGATGAAAGGGGCCTGTGCGAATTATGTACACGACGCTCGAGAGCTGTGGCGCCGTCTGGTGTTTCACCACCTCATCACCAACGTCGACGACCACCTGCAAAACATCGGATTCCTTTACATGGGCGGCAACCAATGGCAGCTGTCGCCGGCGTTCGACGTCAATCCGATGCCGGACAAGGACCGCGAATCAAAGACATGGTTGAGTGAAGACACGGGACCGATTACAAGCATGGCTCAATTGATGGGGCAAGCCTCGCAGTTCGCGCTGACTGCGAACCAAGCGTTGGCCATCGTGCGCCAGGTCGTTGAAGCCGTGGTGCAGTGGCGCGCGGTGGGTCAGTCTGCGGATGTCGGAATGACGACGCTCGAACTGGCCGAGTTCAAGCTGGCGTTCGAGCATTCCGGCTTGGCAGATGCCAAGAAGTTGGTAGGCCTGTAGCTGCTTCAGGGCTTGGTTGTGCCGGGGCGGCCAACTCCTGTTCCGGCCGTGGCGCCCTTGAAAGTGTGTATTCCTGCTTTTTCCAGCCCTGTTACAGACTTGGGGCCAACAGCGTAGCAAGACCCTTTTGGGGCGTTCTCTACAATCGAAAAAAGGTCGATCTCCCGACCCACACTCGAACGAATCGGGGCGCCTTCGCCTCGTCGAAAGGATGCCATGACTGCCGCGCTGCTGACCACCTCCATCACGTCCCTGCCGCTGCTGGCGCGTGGCAAGGTCCGCGACAACTACGCGGTCGGCGACGACCGGATGCTGATGGTGGCGACGGATCGCCTGAGTGCATTCGACGTGGTGATGGGCGAGGGCATTCCGGGCAAGGGCGAGTTGCTGACGCAGATGGCGATGTTCTGGTTCGCGCAGCTCGGCCACATCGTGCCGAATCACCTCACCGGCGACGACCCGCAAAGCGTCGTCACGCCACTGGAGCGCGCCCAGGTGCGCGGCCGCTCGATGCTTGTCAAGCGGCTGCGGCCGCTGCCAGTCGAAGCGGTGGTGCGCGGGTACCTGGCGGGCAGCGGCTGGAGCGCGTATCAGCGCAGCCAGTCGGTGTGCGGCGTGGCCCTGCCGCCGGGGTTGAAGAATGCGAGCAAGTTACCCGCGCCGATCTTCACGCCCGCGACCAAAGCCGAAGCCGGCGACCACGACGAGAACATCGATTTCGCGCGCATGAGCGAGATCATCGGCGCAGAGCTGGCGGCGAAGGTGCGCGCGGTGTCGATCCGCTTGTACACGACGGCCGCGGAGTTCGCGTTGTCCAGGGGCCTGATCGTCGCCGACACCAAGTTCGAGTTCGGGCTGGACGTCGACGGCACCCTGACGTTGATGGACGAGGTGCTGACGCCGGATTCATCGCGCTACTGGCCGGTGCGCGGCTACGCCGAGGGCATCAACCCACCGAGTTACGACAAGCAGTTCGTGCGTGACTGGTTGGAGAGCGCCATGGTGAACGGCAGACCCTGGGACAAACGCGCACCGGCGCCGGCGCTGCCGACAATGGTTGTGGAACATACTTCCGCCAGATACCAGGAGGCGATGAAATGCCTGATCGGGTGAAACCGTCGAGGATGGAATTGCGGCTGAATGCTCAAATCAGCGTTGCAAAATCCATTATCGAAGCCAGCTGCATGCGGGCCGAACTTGCCGGGTATCTTTCCCGCTTGGGCAGGTTCGATGAGGCCCGGCTGGCGCTGGATTCGCTGCGCGAGCAGGCGCGCCGTCAGCCGCACGCTGAGTTGAGTACCTGGATTAATTTTACCGAGGGGCTCTTCGCCTACTTCAGCAATATTGGTTCCGGCAAAGGGGATGGCATTCAGCGAGCCTACGCGCTTGCTTCAGCCGCAGGACTCGGTGAATTGCGTGCCACTTGCGCAGCGTGGTTGGCCCAATTGGCCTATGTCCGGGCAGATATGCCCGCGTTGGCGGTTCATGTTCGCGAGGCGCTGCAACTCGCGTCGCCAGACAATCATTCGGCCCGTTCGCGGGCGAACCTGGTTGTGGCGCAAGCACTGCATTTCGCTGGACGACTCGATCTGGCCGTCGCGTGGTATCGCAGAGCGAGACACCATGCCATGGCAGAACACGACGACGTAACAGTTGGCGCGATTATGCACAATATGGCCTGGATACGAATGCTGCTGATGCGTCAGGCAATCCTGACCGGCCAGGGTGACGCGTCGGCGGGTCGTCATGCACTGATGAATTCGGAGTCCACGCTGCACTTCGAACAACTGCTTGGTGACTCAAGCTGGCAGGAGTTAAAGCCGATTCTCCGCGCACAGATACTTTCCTTGCAGGGAGACGCGTCGCAGGCGCTGGTAGGCAGAATCTCCGGAGTGAATCCCGGC
>JANXTP010000136.1 GCA_025352345.1 Burkholderiales bacterium
TTGGTGACTTTGTTGAACATGCTCATGTGTGTCTCCGGTTGAGATCAGCGCCTTGCGGGTGGCGCTTTCGAACCCAGAGCTGCGGCATCCTGGCGCGATGCCATTCCAGCGACGTTCAATGACAAACGACCTTGGAATGACACATCGTCATCGTTGGGTGCCCGGCTCAAAACGAGAAGAGCCTGTGCTGGCGATACCCAGACAGGCTCTTTGCTTCGCTCGGCAGCTTACTTGCGCAGACCCAGCTTCTGGATCAGTGCGGTGTAGCGGTCTGCGTCGCGGTCTTTCAGGTAGGCCAACAGGCTCTTGCGGGTGTTGACCATCTTCAGCAAACCACGGCGTCCGTGGTGGTCTTTCAGGTGCGTCTTGAAATGTGGCGTCAGTTCGTTGATGCGTGCGGTCAACAGAGCCACCTGAACCTCAGGAGACCCAGTGTCGTTGGCGCTGCGCGCATTGGCCTTGACGATTTCTGCCTTTACGGCAACGGTAGCGGTCATGCTGTTTCCTTCTGATGGAGCCGACGATGCGCATCGCATGCGGGCTTCATGTGTGGACTTGCGGTCGCGGGTGGAACAACCTGCGCCGTGCGATAGCTGTGGACAACGCTGCCCACAGCCGTTCGAGTATAGCCCGCTCAGGGCGCCCCGAGCGGCCAGCGTGGACGGACGTTGAAGTCGTGGTCGACGCGGGCATCGGCCGTGTGGCGCTGCCAGCGCATGGCAGCCGCCAGCGCAATCATCGCGCCGTTGTCAGTGCACAGCGCCAGCTCCGGGTAGTGCAGCGTAAAATACCAGCGCGCCGCCTGCTCGCCCAGCCGAGTGCGCAGCATCGTGTTGGCCCCGACTCCGCCGGCCACCACCAGCCGGGTCAATCCGGTCGATTGCAAGGCGGCGAGCGACTTGCGAGTCAGCACGTCGACGATCGCCGCCTGCGTGCTGGCCGCCAGATCGGCGTGGTCCTGCGCGCTCGGCGACGGGCCCAGCTTGCGCAGCGTCACCATCACCGCGGTCTTCAGGCCGGCGAACGAAAAACTCAGGTCGCCGCTGCGCAGCATCGGCCGCGGCAGGTCGAAGCGCGCCGGGTCACCGCGCGTCGCCAGTTCTGCCAACGCCGGGCCGCCGGGATAGCCCAGCCCCAGCAGCTTGGCCGATTTGTCGAAGGCCTCGCCCGCGGCGTCATCAATGGTCTCGCCAAGCAAGGTGTAGGCGCCGACATCGTCGACCCGCATCAGCTGCGTGTGCCCCCCGGACACCAGCAGCGCGACAAATGGGAAGGTCGGCGGATCGGCGCTGAGGAACGGCGACAGCAGATGCCCTTCGAGGTGGTGCACGCCCAGCACCGGGCGCCCGAGCGCCGCACCGAGCGCGCAGGCCACCCCAGCGCCGACCAGCAATGCACCGGCGAGCCCGGGCCCGCGCGTGAACGCGATCATGTCGATGTCGCGCAGTTCGGCCTGCGCGTCACGCATCACCTCGCGTGTCAGCGGCAGCACGCGGCGGATGTGGTCGCGCGAGGCCAGTTCCGGCACCACGCCGCCGTAGGCACGGTGCATGTCGATCTGGCTGTACAAGGCCTGTCCACGCAGCCGGGGAATGCGCTCGGCACCAGCTTCGATCAGGGCCACGCCGGTTTCGTCGCACGACGATTCGATGCCCAGGAAAATCATCGCTCGAGTGTAGGTGGCGGGCTGATCCATGGCGGGCTGCGTGCATCTGGTGGCGTGGAATTTGCGTTGATGGACTGCATGAAACCGGCCCTGCGCATCGTGATCATCGCGCCCGACACGCTGTCGGCCGACGGCCCTGCGGAGGACCACGACGAGTCGCAGGCCGAGCGCTCGCGCAGCCTTCGCATCGGCCTCTTGCAGAACGGCTACAACATCGTCGCGGTGCTGCCGGCCGATGTATTCCTGCCCGAACGCCTCGCTCAGATCGCGCCCGACATGGTGATCGTCGATGCCGAAAGCGGCGCGCGCGACACCCTCGAACACGTGGTCGTCGCCACCCGCGATGCGCGTCGGCCGATCGTGCTGTTCACCAACGACGATGACACCAGCCATGTCGGTGCGGCCATCGCCGCCGGCGTCACCGCCTATGTGGTGTCGGGCCTCGCGGCCGATCGGGTCAAGCCGGTGCTTGAAGTGGCCCTCGCCCGCTTCGAGCACGAGGAGTCGATGCGCCGCGAACTGGCCGACGCGCGCACCCAGCTGTCTGACCGCAAGACCATCGACCGCGCCAAGGGCATCCTGATGAAGCGCCAGGGCTTGCCTGAGGGCGACGCCTATGCACTGCTGCGCAAGGCAGCGATGAACAAGGGTCTGAAGCTGGTCGAGGTCGCGCAACGCATCGTCGATGTGGCCGACCTGCTGACCTGAGCGCTCCCGAAACGGTGCTGGGCGCGACGCCCAATCGCAGTGCAGCATTGCCCCTGATGGCCGATGTTGGCGCACGCCGGGTGGTGGTTCGCCTGTTGTTGGTGCAGCGCAGCACCGCCTCGTTCGTTCAGCACCGCACCTTTTGCTGGCACAGGCATTGCTGACGTCTAAGCAGCAGGTCAACGGCGACCTGCGAATGAACTTCTCGCGCTAACCGTTGGGTGAACCGCGAGCCGGACGACGGCGTCCCTCACTGTCTTGGGTCTTTTCAGACCGGCAGCGTGGGCGCCGTTTTTGTTTGCGAATTTGCTTTTCATCGCCTCGTCAATCGAAGGACACCATGAACCTCCCCCTCACGCGAAAGATCGACATGAGCCGCCGAACCCTGATCAAAGCAGCGGCTGCCACCAGCGCAGCCGGCCTCGTTCCCGGATTGCAGAGCGCGGTCTACGCGCAGGGCTCGGACAAGCCCGAGAAGGAGGAAGTACGCATCGGCTTCATCCCGCTGACCGATTGCGCCTCGGTGGTGATGGCCAGCGTGCTGGGCTTCGACAAGAAGTACGGCGTCAAGATCATCCCGTCGAAAGAGGCTTCTTGGGCTGGCGTGCGCGACAAGCTGGTCAACGGCGAGCTCGACATGGCGCACGTGCTGTACGGCCTGATCTACGGCGTGCACCTGGGCACTGCGGGTCCGAAGAAAGACATGGCCGTGCTGATGAGCCTGAACAACAACGGTCAGGCCATCACGCTGTCGAAAGCCCTGGCCGACAAGGGTGCGGTGGACGGCGCCGGGCTGGCCAAGGTCATGGCCAAGGAAAAGCGCGAGTACACGTTCGCAGGCACCTTCCCCACCGGCACCCACGCGATGTGGATGCATTACTGGCTTGCCGCTTCGGGCATCGATCCGGTTCGCGGCGCCAAGCTGATCACCGTTCCGCCGCCGCAGATGGTGGCCAACATGCGCGTCGGCAACATGGACGGTTTCTGCGTTGGCGAGCCTTGGGGTCACCGCGCGATCATCGACGGCATCGGTATCACCGCGATCACCACGCAGGACATCTGGAAGGATCACCCCGAGAAGGTGCTTGGCACCACCAGTGAGTTCGTCAAGAAATACCCTAACACCGCGCGGGCCGTGATGATGGCCGTGCTGGAGGCCAGCCGCTGGATCGATGCGGGCCTGCAGAACAAGGTCAAGATGGCCGAAACCATCGCCGACAAGTCGTATGTGAACACCGGCGTCGATGCGATCAACCAGCGCATCCTGGGCCGCTACCAGAACGGCCTGGGCAAGACCTGGGACGACCCGAACCACATGAAGTTCTTCAACGACGGGTTGGTCAACTTCCCCTACCTGTCGGACGGCATGTGGTTCCTCACGCAGCACAAGCGCTGGGGCCTGCTCAAGGAGCACCCGGACTATCTGGCGGTGGCCAAGCAGATCAACCAGATCGATCTTTACAAGCAGGTCGCCGGCGCACTGAACATCAGCGTGCCGAAAGAGCCCATGCGCACCAGCAAGCTGATCGACGGCGTGGTGTGGGACGGCAAGGACCCGAAGAAGTACGCCGACGGTTTCGCCATCAAGGCCTGACCACGCCCACCGCCACCCACACTTCAGGAGTCCACCATGGTCAGTGCAGTGTTTCACTCTCCCCTCGCCGCCTCGGCCGAGTTGCAAGCGCAAAAGCTGGCGCGGGAGAAGCCTTCGGCGCTCGGCGCCAGCCCGTTGGCAGCGGCGCCATCGGCACCGAAGAAGGCCCCGTTCGACTGGGGTGGGTTCCTGCTGAAAGCGCTGTTTCCGCTGGTCGGCCTCGGGCTGCTGGTGGCGCTGTGGGGGCTGGCCACCTTCAACAGCACCACCTTCCCGACGCCGCTGGAAACCTTCAAGGCCGCAGTCGTGCTGTTCTCTGATCCGTTTTACAGCAAGGGGCCGAACGACCAGGGCATCGGCTGGAACATCCTGTTCTCGCTGGAGCGCGTGGCGGTGGGCTTCGGTCTGGCGGCGGCAGTCGGCATTCCGGTGGGCTTCATGATCGGCCGCTTCAAGGTGCTCAGTGACATGGTGTCTCCGCTGATCAGCCTGCTGCGCCCGGTGTCGCCACTGGCCTGGTTGCCGATCGGCCTGCTGGTGTTCAAGGCGGCGAACCCGGCGGCGATCTGGACCATCTTCATCTGCTCGATCTGGCCGATGATCATCAATACCGCCGTCGGCGTGCAGCGCGTGCCGGTCGATTACCTGAACGTGGCGCGGGTGCTGAACCTGTCGGAGTGGACGATCCTCAAGAAGATCCTGTTCCCCGCGGTGCTGCCCTACATGCTGACCGGCGTGCGCTTGAGCGTGGGCACGGCCTGGCTGGTGATCGTGGCCGCGGAGATGCTGACAGGCGGCGTCGGCATCGGCTTCTGGGTCTGGGACGAGTGGAACAACCTCAACGTGAAGCACATCATCATCGCGATCTTCGTGATCGGGATCGTGGGCCTGCTGCTCGAAACCGCGCTGGTGGCCATCGCCAGGCGCTTCAGCTACGACGACGCCTGAGCCGCTTCAAGGAGCACCGACCATGAACAACTTCATCCTCGTGGAAAACGCCGAAATGACGTTCCACACCAAGAAGGGCAGCTTCCACGCGCTGCGCGACATCAACCTGAGCGTGGCCAAGGGCGAGTTCGTCACGCTGATCGGCCACTCGGGCTGCGGCAAATCGACCTTGCTGAACCTGATCGCCGGGCTGACGTTGCCGAGTTCGGGCGCGCTCTTCTGCGACAACCGCGAGATCGCGTCACCGAGCCCCGAACGCGCAGTGGTGTTCCAGAACCATTCGCTGCTGCCGTGGCTGACCTGCTTCGAGAATGTGCACCTGGGCGTCGAGCGGGTGTTCGGCGCCACCGAATCGAAAGCGCAGCTCGATGCGCGCACCAAAGCAGCGCTGGAACTGGTCGACATGGGCCATGCGGTGAACAAGCGCCCGAATGAAATCTCCGGCGGCATGAAGCAGCGCGTCGGCATCGCACGCGCGTTGGCGATGGTGCCGAAAGTGCTGCTGATGGACGAGCCCTTCGGCGCGCTCGACGCCCTGACCCGCGCCAAGCTGCAGGACGAGTTGCTGAAGATCGTGCAGCGCACCCAGAG
>JANXTP010000165.1 GCA_025352345.1 Burkholderiales bacterium
AAGGGGGTGATCCGCGACCTGGCGTTTGGCAGCGAAGACCTGCAGCGCGAGGGCTACCACGCTTGGCTCGGCAAGCCCTGGGCTGACACCGTGACGGTCGAGAGCCGCCCCAAGGTCGAGGCCTTGCTGCGGGATTCGCGCAGCAACGCTGCGCCCCGTTGGCGCCACATCAACCACCCGTCGGGCAACGGCGCCGACCTGCCCTTGTCGTACTCGGCAATCACGCTGCCGCAGCAAGCGGGTCGAAACAAGGCAGGCACCCGCTCGGTCGTGTTCGGCCGCGATCTGCGCGCCAATGCGGTGCTGCAACAGCGACTGATCAGCGCGCAGCAGGCGATGGAGCGCGACTACTGGCGTTTGCGCCACATGGAAACCCGCTACCGCTCGCTGTTCCAGGTGGCCTCTGAGGCGGTACTGATACTCGACGCGATCACCGGCAAGCTTGAAGAGGCTAACCCGGCCGCGCTGGCACTTTTTGGCGCTCTGGCGTCGAGGCCGAACTGGATGCTCTCAGACAGTTTTGTATCTGACGCCGCCGCAAAACCCAGCACCAGCGTGCCCGCGATGCTGGGCCGGGTCAGTGCCACCGGCCACGGCGAGCACGTCGATGCGCGGCTGGCCGGGCATGCCAGCGAGCTGCGTGTCTCGGCCTCGCTGTTCCGTCAGGAGAAGACCGCCCACCTGCTGGTGCGTGTGGCGCCGCTCGATGCAGCGCGCAGCGCTGACCAGAACCCCGGTCAGAGCGCGATGCTCAAGCTGATCGAAAACGCACCCGATGCCTTTGTCGTCACCGACCTCGACGGCCTGATCCTGACCGCCAACCACGCCTTCATCGACCTGGCCCAGCTCGCCGCCGAAACCCAGGTGCGCGACCAATCGCTGGAGCGTTGGCTGGGCCGCACCGGCGTTGACCTGAACGTGCTGATCAGCAATTTGCGCCAGCGCGGCGCAGTGCGCCTGTTCGCCACGGTGATGCGGGGTGAGTACGGCGCGTCGACCGAGGTCGAGATCTCCGGCGTGGCGATTCCTGAAGGCGAGCAGCCCTGCCTGGGTTTCACGATCCGCGATGTCAGCCGCCGGCTGTCGGCCGAAGTGCGCACCACCGGCACGGGCCGCGAGATGCCGCGCTCGGTGGGCCAGATGACCGAGCTGGTTGGCCGTGTGCCGCTCAAGGACATCGTGCGCGACACCACCGACCTGATCGAACAGCTCTGCATCGAGGCTGCGCTCGAGTTGACCCACGACAACCGCGCCTCGGCGGCCGAGATGCTGGGCTTGTCGCGCCAAAGCCTGTATGTCAAGCTGCGCCGCTTCAACATCGGCGACCTGACGCCAGCGTCGGGCGAGGAGTGAGCTCTCTCGGTGACGCTTCAGGTTGACACTCTGAGTGTAAATTCAGATTGACGTCTTGAGGTGTGGCGGGCAGTATGCGCGTGCATGCCACGCCCCAAATTGTCCGCCGTCGCGGAGCTGCTCAAGCCGATCACCTGGTTTCCGCCGATGTGGGCATTTGGCTGCGGCGTCGTGGCCTCCGGCGTGGCCAGCGAGGGCCGCTGGCCAATCATCGTCGTCGGCATCGTGTTGGCCGGGCCGATGGTTTGCGCCAGCAGCCAGGCCGTCAATGACTGGTTCGACCGGCATGTCGATGCCATCAATGAGCCGCACCGCCCGATCCCCTCGGGCCGGATGCCGGGTCGTTGGGGTCTGTACATCGCCATCGCCTGGACCGCGCTCTCGCTGGGCGTCGCCACCACGCTCGGCACCTGGGGCTTTGCTGCGGGTGCAGCCGGTCTGTTGCTGGCTTGGGCCTACAGCGCGCCGCCACTGCGGCTGAAACAAAACGGTTGGTGGGGCAATGCCGCTTGCGGCCTGTGTTACGAAGGCTTGGCCTGGGTAACTGGTGCGGCCGTGATGGCCGGCGGCGCGATGCCGGATGGCCGCACGCTGGCGCTGGCCGCGCTGTACAGCGCCGGCGCGCACGGCATCATGACGTTGAACGATTTCAAGGCGGTCGAAGGCGACAAGCGCATGGGCATTGCCTCGCTGCCCGTGCAGCTGGGCGTACACGGCGCGGCGCGCGCGGCCTGCCTGTTCATGCTGGCGCCGCAGTTCGTCGTCGTGCTGCTGCTGATTTTCTGGGGCGCCCCGATGCATGCGATCACGGTTGGCGCGCTGATGCTGCTGCAGGCGCTGCTGATGGACTATTTTCTCGACAAGCCGGTCGATCGTGCCTTGCTTTACAGCGGATTTGGCGTGCCGCTGTTTGTCGCGGGGATGATGGTCAGCGCATTCGCGCTCCACACCCTGGGTCAGGCGGTCGCATGACCTCCCGCGAGTTCGGCTGGCTCGGCATTGCTCGGCTCGGATTGGTGCAGGCCTGCATGGGCGCGGTCGTGGTGCTGACCACTTCGACACTCAACCGCATCATGGTGGTTGAACTGGCGCTGCCGGCCCTTCTGCCCGGCATTCTGGTGGCCTTTCACTACCTGATTCAGGTGGTGCGGCCGCGGATGGGGCATGGCTCTGACGTCGGCGGGCGTCGCACACCGTGGCTGATCGGCGGCATGGGTTCGCTGGCCATCGGTGGGGTGACGTCGGCGCTGGCGGTGGTGTGGATGGCGACTCAGCCGGCCGCAGGCATCGCGCTGGCTGTGGTCGGTTTCGGGCTGATCGGGCTGGGCGGCAGCGCCTGTGGCACCTCCTTGCTGGTGATGCTGGCCAAGCGGGTTCCGGCCGAACGGCGAGCAGCTGCTGCCACCATCGTCTGGATGATGATGATCGTCGGTTTCGCGGTCACGGCTGGCACGGCCGGCAAGCTGCTTGACCCCTATTCACCACAGCGGCTGCTGGTGGTGACCAGCGCCGTGTCGCTGTTGGCCATCGTGATCACCACGCTGGCCTTGCGTGGCCTCGAAGGCGCCGCTGAGGTCGGACCGGTCTCGCCTGCCAACGCCGCAGCACCAGCGTCCGTCGGCTTTCGGATCGCGCTGTCTCAGGTTTGGGCCGAACCGACGGCGCGCCGCTTCACGATCTTCGTTTTTGTCTCGATGCTGGCCTACAGCTCGCAGGATCTGATCCTCGAACCTTTCGCTGGATCGGTGTTCGGCTATACGCCGGGCGAGTCGACGCAGCTGTCGGGCGTGCAGCACGGCGGCGTGTTGCTGGGCATGGTGCTGGTCGCGGTCGCCGGCAGCGGTGTGCTGGGCGGCTGGATGGCGCGCCTGTCTGGTCGTCGCGTCGACGCAGACCATTCATCTGTCGGTCGCGCGGCGTCATTGCGCGCCTGGACGGTCGGTGGTTGCCTGGCTTCGGCCTTTGCGTTGGCCGGTCTGGTGATGGCTGGGCTCAGCAACGGAGCCTGGCCATTCAAGGCGACGGTGTTCCTGATGGGCGTGTCGAACGGCGCGTTCTCGATTGCCGCGATCGGCTCGATGATGAGCCTGGCCAGCCAGGGCCGCGAATCTCGCGAAGGCGTTCGCATGGGCCTTTGGGGCGCCGCGCAGGCCGTCGCATTCGGATTGGGCGGACTGGTCGGCACCGGTGCCAGTGACCTGGCTCGCTGGTGGTTTGGTATCCCCGGTGTGGCGTATTCCGCCGTCTTCGCTTTCGAGGCCGCTCTGTTCGTGCTGGCCGCTTGGCTGGCACTGCGTGCTGTCGGCGGTGCCTGCGCAGCGCCGATGCATTCAGGCACTCCTTCTGAGGCGCCGCACCGCGGCGCCACCCTGGTCTCGACGCCTCGTCTGGCTGCGCGAGATCCCCAAGCCGGTGACGCCCCTGTCGCCATCATCAAGTCGAGTTGAACGCGAGGTGAATGACATGAGCACGCCCGAAATTTTCGATGTCGTCGTCGTCGGTGGCGGCCCTGCAGGCGCAACGGCGGCCCACGACCTGGCGCGGCAGGGCCGCTCGGTGCTGCTGCTAGACCGAGTCGGGCGCATCAAGCCCTGCGGCGGGGCGATCCCGCCGCGGCTGATCAAGGACTTTGCGATTCCCGATGAACTGCTGGTTGCCAAGGCTCGCTCGGCGCGGATGATCTCGCCGAAGGACAAGCGGGTCGACATCCCGATCGAAGACGGGTTCGTCGGCATGGTCGATCGCGATGTGTTCGACGAATGGCTGCGCGAGCGCGCAGCGGCCAGTGGCGCGGTGCGGCGCAGCGGTACCTTCGACAAGCTGACGCGCGACGCTGATGGCGTCAGCGTCGTCCACTACACCGCACGTGACGGCCGCGAGCGCCGCAGCGCCAAGCCGGGCGAGCTGACCGAAGGCGTGCCGACCCGTGTGCGCGCGCGCTGCGTGATCGGCGCCGATGGTGCGCGCTCCAAGGTTGCCAGCCAGGCCGTGCCTGGTGCCAAAGACACCCAGTACGTGTTCGCGTACCACGAGATCATTCGCGCACCCGAGGTCAAGCCTGCGGGCTACGACGGCTCGCGCTGCGACGTGATCTACCGAGGCTCGATATCCCCCGATTTCTACGGCTGGGTGTTTCCGCACGGTGACACGCTGAGCATCGGCACCGGCAGCGCGGACAAGGGCTTCTCGCTGCGGGGCGCGGTTGGCACCTTGCGCGAATCAGCGGGCCTGGGTGGCACCGAAACGCTGCGGCGTGAAGGCGCACCGTTGCCGATGAAGCCTCTGAAACGCTGGGACAACGGCCGCGATGTGGTGGTGGCCGGTGATGCCGCCGGTGTGGTCGCGCCCGCATCAGGCGAGGGCATCTACTACGCCATGGTCGGCGGGCGGCTGGCCGCCGAGTCGGTCGATGCGCTGCTGCGCACCGGCGACGTCAAGTCACTCAAACTCGCACGCAAGCGCTTCATGAAGGCCCACGGCACGGTGTTCCGCGTGCTGGGGATCATGCAATGGTTCTGGTATGCGACCGACAAGCGGCGCGAGAGCTTCGTCAAGATCTGCGAAGACAAGGACGTTCAGCAACTCACCTTCGAGTCCTACATGAACAAGGAATTGGCGCGCAAGAAGCCGATGGCCCATGTGCGCATCTTCCTCAAGGACATGGCGCACCTGATGGGCTTCGCGCGCGCCTGATGGGTGCTGACCGGTGGTGAGCGACTGGCTGTCGCCCTTGGGGCTCATCACCATCGTCATCGGCTTCACGTTGATCGAGGGCGCCGCGCTGTGGGTCTACCGGCTGCGCACCGGCAAGGGCGTGGCAGCGAAGGACTTCGTCGCCAACTGGGTGTCCGGCCTGTGCCTGATGTTCGCTTTGCGCTGCGCACTCGCCTACACATGGTGGGCGTGGGTCGCGATGTGGCTGCTGGCCTCAGGATTGGTTCATGCCAGCGACCTCTGGTCGCGCTGGCAGCGCTGAGTTCCGACGCCGTGCGGTCGGAACCTCTCGGGATGGGTCCAGCGAGGGCGCTGCGCCGGTCTGCCGTGACAGACCTGCGCACCGTCCCGAGAGAGACGACTCAGCCCGCCTTCGGAGCGTAGGCGCTACACCAGCCCTTGGCCGACACGTGTTTGCCGGCGAACAGCGGGCAAGCACCATCGGCATCGGCGGCCTTGCCTTGGAACAAGGCGCAGTTGCCGCAGTGTTGGGTGGGCTTGTGGGCCGGGTACTTCTTCAGGTCGACCTTGGTCGCGTCCGACTTGTAGCCGAGAGAGACGGCATTGGCGTCGGTCTCTGCGACCAGCGGGGAGCCTTGTGCCATGGCCTGCGATGCAGCGATGGCGCTGCCTCCGACCACGACGTGCAACATGAAGGTGCGGCGATTGGTGATGCTCATGGGGGGGAATCTCCGTTGTTGGGAACTGCAATAACGTCCGACAGCGCCATCGGATGACAAATTCTTGCACGAAGGTGACGCCATAGTCATTCGGTGAACCATTGCGTTTGCATGACTGCGATCTGGCGCTACACGGGTAAATCCGTTGGAGGCGCTGTGATGCCGACTCCTACAATTTTGTTGCATCTGCACAATTCAGCGACAGGACCTCTCTGATGGCATCCACCCGACGACCTGCTCCGACGAAAGCGGCTGATAGCAAGGATTTGGGGGCTAACGCAGAGGCGGTCGATGTCCGCGTGCTGAAGAAATACCCGAACCGAAGGCTCTACGACACCACCGCCAGCAGCTACATCACGCTGGCCGATGTGAAGAAGATGGTGATGTCAGGCGAAAACTTCGTCGTTCGAGATGCCAAGACCTCGGAAGACCTGACGCGCAGCATCCTGCTGCAGATCATCCTGGAAGAGGAGAGCGGCGGCGTGCCGATGTTCTCGAGCCAGATGCTGGCGCAGATCATCCGCTTCTACGGCCACAGCATGCAGGGCATGATGGGTTCCTACCTCGAAAAGAACCTGCAGACCTTCACCGAGATTCAAGGCCGGCTCGCCGATCCGGCGCTGGGTCTTTACGACACTGCCGCTCATACCCCCGAGCTGTGGAGCCAGTTCTTGAACGGCCAGGCGCCCGCCGTGCAGGGCCTGATGAGCACCTACCTCGAACAATCGAAATCGATGTTCACCCAGATGCAGGAACAGATGGCCAAGCAGGCCGGCACGCTGTTTCCCGGCATGCCCGGGTTCCCGCCGAAACGCTGACACGCAGCGCTCGCCCAGCCTCCTCAGGCTTTGAGGCGAAAATGCGGGTATGACCTCTGACGCCAGCACCGCCGAACACCCGATCACCACGGCCACACCCAGCGCCCCGAAAATCGGTTTCGTGTCGCTCGGTTGTCCGAAGGCGCTGACCGATTCGGAGCTGATCCTCACGCAACTGCGCGCCGAGGGCTACGACACCTCAAAAACCTTCGCCGGCGCCGATCTGGTGATCGTCAACACCTGCGGCTTCATCGACGATGCGGTGAAGGAAAGCCTGGACACCATCGGCGAGGCGCTGGCCGAAAACGGCAAGGTCATCGTCACCGGCTGTCTGGGTGCCAAGGCAGGGGATGCCGGTGGCAACCTCGTGCGCCAGATGCACCCGAGCGTGCTGGCGGTGACCGGTCCGCATGCCACCAACGAGGTGATGGACGCGGTGCACCGGCACGCGCCGAAGCAGCACGACCCGTTCACCGACCTCGTGCCCGCCCCCGCGGCGCCCAACGACATCGGCGTCAAGCTGACGCCGCGCCACTATGCGTACCTGAAGATCAGCGAAGGCTGCAACCACCGTTGCACCTTCTGTATCATCCCGGGCATGCGCGGCGACCTGGTGTCGCGGCCGATCGGCGACGTGCTCGGCGAGGCGCAGCGCCTGTTCGAGTCCGGCGTGAAGGAGTTGCTGGTGATCAGCCAGGACACCAGCGCGTACGGTGTCGATATCAAGTACCGCACCGGTTTCTGGGACGGCAAGCCGGTGAAGACGCGCATGCTCGATCTGTGCGAGAAGCTCGGCGAACTCGCGGCACCGCATGGCGCCTGGGTGCGGCTGCACTATGTCTATCCATACCCGCATGTCGACGAGGTGTTGCCGCTGATGGCGCAGGGCCTGGTGCTGCCGTACCTGGACGTGCCGTTGCAGCATTCGCACCCGGATGTGCTCAAGCGCATGAAGCGCCCGGCCAGCGGCGAGCGCAACCTCGAACGCATCCAGCGCTGGCGCGAGGCGTGCCCCGAGATCGTGATCCGCAGCACCTTCATCGCCGGTTTTCCCGGTGAAACCGAGGCCGAGTTCGATCACCTGCTCGATTTCATGCGTGCGGCCGAGATCGACCGCGCCGGCTGTTTTGCTTATTCCCCAGTCGCCGGCGCGACGGCCAACGAACTGCCCGGCGCGCTGCCCGTTACGCTGCGCGAGGAGCGCCGCGCGCGCTTCATGGAAGTCACCGAAGCGGTCTCTGCCGCCAAGCTGGCGCGCCGCGTCGGTGCCACGATGCAGGTGCTGATCGATGCCGCACCAGCGCTCGGCCGCCGCGGTGGCACCGGCCGCAGTTATGCCGATGCGCCGGAGATCGACGGCGTGGTGAAGCTGCTACCGCCCGAGAAGGCATCGAAGACTTTGAAGGTTGGTGAGTTCACCCGCGCGCGCATCGTTGGCACGCAGGGCCACGACCTGATCGCGTTGCCGGTCTGACCATGGTAGCCGGCAAGGATGACGCCGCCACGGCGCTGATCCACCACGGCTACACGCCGCCGGGCGGCTTCGCTGCGGTGCAGCCGCCGGTGCACAAGGCCTCGACCGTCATCTTCGCCAACACCCAGGCGCTGCACGCCCGGCAGTGGAAAGACAAGACCGGCTACACCTACGGCCTGCACGGCACGCCCACCACCTTCACGCTGGAAGAGCGCATTGCCACGCTGGAAGGCGGTCTGCAGACGTTGTTGCTGCCCAGTGGACTGGCCGCGATCGCGCTGGTCGACATGGCGCTGCTTCGGGCCGGCGACGAGGTGCTGATCCCCGACAACGCTTATGGCCCGAACAAGGAGCTGGCGCGCGGTGAACTCGCGCGCTGGGGCATCGCGCACCGCTTCTACGACGCAATGGCCCCGGCGTCTTTGGCAGCGGCGCTGAGCCCGGCGACGAAGCTGGTATGGCTCGAAGCCGCCGGTTCGGTCACGATGGAGTTCCCCGATCTGCCGGCGCTGATCCGTCTGGTGCGCGCGCACGGTGCACTGATCGCGCTCGACAACACCTGGGGCGCTGGCATCGCGTTCAATGCGTTCGAGATCGAACCCGGGCTCGGTGTCGACATCTCGGTGCACGCACTGACCAAGTACCCGTCGGGCGGCGCCGACGTGATGATGGGGTCGGCCACCACGCGCGACGAGCAGCTGCATCTGCAGCTGAAGGCCACGCACATGCGCATGGGCTGGGGCGTCGGCGGCAACGATGCCGAACTGCTGCTGCGCTCGCTGCCCACGCTGCCCTTGCGCTATCACGCACAAGACGCGGTCGGCCGCCAATTGGCCGCATGGTGGGGTGGGCGGCCCGAGATCACGCAGGTGCTGCATCCAGCGCTGGCCGGATCCCCGGGGCACGACGCCTGGCAGCGGCTGTGCAGTGCGTCGGCTGGTCTGTTCTCGGTGGTGTTGGACGCGCGCTACAGCGCCGCTCAGGTGCATGCGTTCGTTGACGCGCTGCGGCTGTTCAAGATCGGCTATTCCTGGGCCGGGCCAGTCAGTCTGGTCGTGCCGTACCAGCTGAGCGCGATGCGGGCCTGGCCGGCGTGGACGGGCACGCTGGTGCGCTTCTCGGTCGGCCTGGAAGCGGTCACCGACCTGATTGGTGACTGCGAACAGGCGCTGTCGGTGCTGGGATGAGTCTGCGTGAGTCGCAACGGCTGCCACTGATCGATCTGCTGAAGGTGATCGCGTCGCAGCTGATCGTGCTGCATCACCTGGCGTTCTACGGGCCGATGGCCGACCACGCGGCGCCGCTGATGCCCCAAGTGATCGACTGGCTGGCCGATCCAGCGCGCATGGTGGTGCAGGTCTTCCTGGTGGTCGGCGGTTACCTGGCTGCGTTGAGCCTAGCCCCGGACGGCCACTTGCGCTCGCCGCCACGGGTGGGTGCGCGCTTGTTCGAGCGTTACCTGCGCCTGGCGCTGCCACTGGCGTTGGCGCTGCTGCTGGCGATTGCCGCGGCGGCGCTCGCGCGCAACTGGATGGCGCATCCGTCTGTCCCGCTGCCGCCGCGTCCGCTGCAGTTCGTCTCGCATCTGCTGCTGGCCCAGGACCTGATCGGTGAAGAGGCGTTGTCCGCGGGCATCTGGTACGTCTCGATCGATCTGCAGCTGTACGCCGCGCTGCTGCTGTGGCTGGCGCTGGTGGCCACGCTGCTGAAGGGATCCGATGCCGTACGCCGCACCTTGCCGTGGGGCGTGGTCGCGGCGGTGGCATGGTCGGCGGTGTGTGTGAACCGGGACTCGACCTGGGATGTCTTCGCGCCGTACTTCTTTGCGGCGCACGGGCTGGGCGCACTGGCCGCGTGGGCGCGTGGCGGCCGCTCGGCGCGCGCCGCGTTTGCGTTGGCGTTGCTGAGCGTGATGTTCGGTTTGTGGCTGGAATGGCGAGGGCGCCTGGCGCTTGCCACCGCACTCGCTGTGCTGCTGTGGGCGGGTCACGCGATCCGTGGCCGGCTGGCAGCACGGGCTTCCTCTGCGCGCCCTGTGGGGCTCGACGCGCTGCACTACCTGGGCCAGATCAGTTATGCGACCTTCCTGGTGCACTTCGCGGTCTGCCTGGTGGTCAACGCAGCGTTCACTGCGTTCGTGCAGCCAGTTGCATGGCTGCAAGCCGTTGGCATGCTTTTGGCCTGGAGCGGCAGCATCGCCGCCGGCGCGCTGTTCCACCATGTGGCCGAGGTGCCCCTGATGCGGCTGGTGTCGCGTTTCAAAGCGGTGGGCTGGGGCCTAGGCAGGCGGCGTCAGGGTGCGGTGTCGAGCTGAGTGAGCCCTTTTGCGTGTTACGAAAAGGAAGTCGCGGCTGCGCGCCGCAAGGCTTACGCTTTGGATGAGACCTTGTGTCTCATCAGGCGGCCTTTTTCTCTATCCCAATCACGTTTCTTTTCGGTGTCTCGCTTGTCGTGTTCGGCTTTGCCCTTGGCCAGTGCGATCTCGGCTTTCACCAGACCGCCCTTGTAATGCAGGTTCAGCGGCACCAAGGTGAAGCCCTTCTGTTCGACCTTGCCGACCAGCCGCTTGATCTCTTCCTTGTGCATCAACAGCTTTTTCGTGCGGTCGGCTTCGGGGCTGATGTGGGTCGAGGCGCTGCGCAGCGCATTGATGCGGCAGCCGATCAGGAACAGCTCGCCGTCACGGATGACCACGTAGCCATCGGTCAACTGGACCTGGCCGGCGCGTATCGCCTTGATCTCCCAGCCCTGCAGCATCATGCCGGCTTCGTAGCGTTCTTCGATGTGATAGTCGAACCGCGCGCGACGGTTCTCGGCAATAGACATGAGCGGGTAATCGCGCGGGAGACGCGTCCATAGAATGGCGACATTGTATGAAGCACGTCAAAAAGTCAGTGCTGCTGTGGTACTCACCGCACGAGATGTACGCGTTGGTCACTGCGGTGGCCGACTATCCGAAGTTCCTGCCGTGGTGCGCCCGCGCCGAGGTGCTGGAGCGCACCGACACCACGATGACCGCGCGGCTGCATCTGGCCATCGCCGGCATCCGCCACGCCTTCACCACCCGCAACGAACACGACACCGACCGCGCAGTGCAGTTGACGTTGGTCGATGGCCCGTTCTCGGCGCTCGAAGGCCAGTGGCTGTTCCAGCCGGTGGGCACTGAAACACAGGCCTGCAGGATCGAGTTCGAGTTGCGTTACGCCTTTGCCAGCGTGGCACTTGAAGCGGTGGTCAGCCCGGTCTTCGACCGCATTGCCAGCACCTTCGTCGATTCCTTCGTCAAGCGCGCGGCGCAGGTCTACGGTGACCGCTGACGTGACCGCGGAACACGCTGGCCTCATCTCGGTGGCGGTGGTGACCAGTCCGGCCGCAGGGCAGGTGCAGCAGATCGACCTGCAACTCCCGCTTGGCGCTTCGGTTCGCGATGCCCTGCTTTGCAGCGGTCTGTGTCCGCAGGCAGCGCAGGTGGAGGGCGTGCCGTTGAAGGTCGGCGTGTGGGGGCAGCTCAGGGCGCTTGATCATGTCTTGCGTGATCGGGATCGCGTCGAGGTCTACCGACCGCTGCAGATCGACCCGAAAGAAGCCCGCCGCCTGCGTCATCGTCAGCAGCGTCCCAACAAGCGTTGAACGACCGGTCGCGGCAGCGTGCTTTCAGCGCGCTATTTGCAGTCGGCGTTGATCGTTTCCCGGTTGCGGGCCGCCTCTTCCGCGCGTCCCTTGTCGTCGAGAAATTCGCGCTCACCCTTTTCATTGACACGGGCGACCCGCAGGCCCTCGTCGAGTCCGCGCAGCTGCAGCCGGGCGCGGTTGCAGTTGTCGGCTTTCTGTGTCGCCAGCTTGTCGGCTTCGGCTTTCGCCTTGGCAGCTTTTTCCTGTTCTTCCTTGCGCAGCTTGGCTTCGAGCTCAGGCTCCACGCCTTTCACGGGCGCCAGCCCAGAGGCGGCTGACGCTGCAGTCTGCGCCGACGAAGCGGCCACCGCGGGCAGCACACGCCGGTTCGCTGCGGCAGGCCGCTGCAGGATGCTGGCCTCGGGAACGCCTTGCGGCGGCGGCAGGTCGCTGTACTGAACCTGGTTGTTCTTGTCCCGCCATTTCCACTGCGCCAACGCCGGTGTGCACAGGCTGGCGATGAGTAGCGCTCCGCAGATCGCGACGAACCCTGAACGCATGGTGGGAACCCTTCAAGCCTGACTGAAGAAAAGTGTAACCGTGGTGCCGCCCCGTGCAGTCCCCCGAGAAGCGCCAAAAGCGTGCGTCTGTTGCGGCATCCCTATAATTTCGTTTTGCGTCAGGAGCCCTTTCCATGCGCCTTCTTGGTAAAGCGCTCACCTTCGACGATGTGTTGTTGGTGCCAGCGTTCTCCCAGGTGTTGCCTCGCGACACCAGCCTCGCCACCCGGCTCTCCCGCAACATCGAGTTGAACCTGCCGCTGGTGTCCGCCGCGATGGACACGGTGACCGAAGCCCGCCTCGCTATTGCTATCGCACAAGAGGGCGGCATGGGCATCGTGCACAAGAACCTGAGCCCGAAGCAGCAGGCGGCCGAGGTGGCGCGGGTCAAGCGGTACGAGTCCGGCATCTTGCGTGACCCGATCACCGTCACGCCCGACACCCCCGTGCGCCACGTTGTCGAGCTGTCGCGTCAGCATGGCGTGTCAGGCTTTCCGGTGCTCGAAGGCGCCCGGGTGGTGGGCATCGTCACCAACCGCGATCTGCGTTTCGAGACTCGGCTCGACGCGCCGGTGCGCGAGATCATGACGCCGCGCGAGCGCTTGGTCACCGTCGATGAACGCGCCACGCTCGAAGACGGCAAGGCACTGATGCACCTGCACAAGCTCGAACGCGTGCTGGTGCTCAACAGAGCCGGTGAACTGCGCGGCCTGATGACGGTGAAAGACATCACCAAGCAAACCAGTTTCCCGAACGCCGCGCGCGATGCACAAGGCAAGCTGCGCGTCGGAGCCGCAGTGGGCGTGGGCGAGGGCACCGAAGAGCGCGTCGAGGCGCTGGTGCGCGCTGGTGTCGATGCCATCGTGGTCGATACCGCGCACGGCCACAGCGCCGGCGTGATCGAGCGGGTGCGCTGGGTCAAGCAGCACTATCCGAGCATCGATGTGATCGGCGGCAACATCGCCACCGGCTCGGCGGCGCTGGCGCTGGTCGAGGCCGGTGCCGACGGCGTCAAGGTGGGCATTGGCCCCGGCTCGATCTGCACGACACGCATCGTGGCTGGCGTGGGCGTGCCGCAGATCACCGCGATCGACAACGTCGCCAAGGCTCTGGCCGGCAGCGGCGTGCCGCTGATTGCCGATGGCGGCATCCGCTACTCGGGCGACATCGCGAAGGCATTGGCCGCTGGCGCCCACACGGTGATGATGGGCGGCATGTTTGCTGGCACCGAAGAGGCACCGGGCGAGATCGTGCTGTTCCAGGGACGAAGTTATAAAAGCTACAGAGGCATGGGCAGCATCGGCGCGATGCAGCAGGGCAGCGCCGACCGCTACTTCCAGGACAACACCGGCGCCAACCCTAATGCCGACAAGCTGGTGCCCGAAGGCATCGAAGGCCGCGTGCCGTACAAGGGTTCGATGATCAGCATCGTGTTCCAGATGGCCGGTGGCATCCGCGCAGCGATGGGTTACTGCGGCTGCGCCAGCATCGAGGCGATGCGCAGCAAGGCCGAGTTCGTCGAGATCACCAGTGCTGGCATCCGCGAGAGCCACGTCCACGACGTGCAGATCACGAAGGAAGCGCCGAACTACCGCTCGGAATGACAACGCCCGTGATCGACAACGCTGGCGTAGCCGCACCGGCCGATGCCTTGAAGCTGCCCGTGCCCGAGGTGCCGCGCGACAAGCGGCAGGCGGCGATGCCCTTTATCCTGATCGCGGTGCTGATCGACATGGTGTCGATCGGCATCATCGTGCCAGTGATTCCGGCGCTGGTGGGCAGCCTCACCGGCTCGCAGGCCGATCACGCGTTTTGGCTCGGCGTGGTCAGCTTCGCTTTTGGCATCGCCAACTTCTTCGGCGCGCCGATCCTGGGCGGGCTGTCCGACCGCTACGGCCGGCGTCCGGTGCTGCTGCTGGGCTTCTGCGGCCTGGCGTTCACCTTCTTTGCCACCGCGTTGTCCAGCACACTGTGGATGTTGATCGTGGTGCGCTTGCTGGGCGGCGGCATGCAGGCCAACGCGGCGGTCGCCAACGCCTATGTGGCCGACATCTCGGCGCCCGAAGAGCGGGCCAAACGCTTCGGCCTGCTGGGCGCCATGTTTGGCATTGGTTTCATCCTCGGCCCGGCGATGGGCGGGGTGCTCGGTGCCATCGATTTGCACCTGCCGTTTTTCGTGGCGGGCAGCTTCGCGCTGGTCAATCTGGCCTACGGCTGCTTCGTGCTGCCGGAGTCGCTGCCGCTGGACCGCAGGCGCGCTTTTTCATGGCGATCGGCCAACCCGATCACCTCGCTGAAGGCGCTGGCGAAACTCAAAGGCATCGGCCGCTTGGTCGGCGTGATCGCCTGCACCGGGCTCGCGCAGGGCGTGCTCTACAACTGCTGGGTGCTGTATGCCACCTTCAAGTTCGGCTGGGATTCCAGTGCGAACGGCTGGTCGCTGGCGGCGATCGGCGTGGTCTCGGTGTTTGTGCAGGGCTACCTGCTCGGCAAGCTGCTGAAGAAATTCCCGCCGCATCGGCTGGCGGTGTTCGGCCTCATTTCGTCGACGCTGGCCTATGCGCTGTGGGGTGCCGCCGTAGCCGGCTGGATGATGTACGCAGTGATTTTTGCCAACGTGCTCGGCTTCACCGTCAGCTCGTCGATCCAGAGCATCGTCTCCAGCGCTGCGGATGATCGCAGCCAGGGCCAAACCATGGGGGCGGTGAGCGCGCTCAACAGCTTCACCGCCGTCATGGGCCCGTTGATCACCACGCCGCTGCTGGTGATGGTGTCAGACCTGCCGCGAGGGCACTGGGCCATTGGTGCACCGTTGTACTGCGGCGCGCTGCTCCAGGCGATGGCGCTGTTGCTGGCGTGGACGCATTTCCGCCGGATGAATGCTCAGCCGCCGCGTGCCGCGATGGCGACGCCTGGCACGCCGTGACCAGACATCTCGTGCCGATGATTTTGCGGCGCTCACCCTTGCTCATCTGACTTCCATGCACGACAAGATCCTCATCCTCGATTTCGGCTCGCAGGTCACGCAGCTGATCGCCCGCCGCGTTCGCGAGGCGCAGGTGTACTGCGAGATTCACCCGAACGATGTGCCGGACGACTTCATCCGCGGCTTCGGGGCCAAGGGCATCATCTTGTCGGGCAGCCACGCCAGCACCTATGAAGACCACCAGCTGCGCGCCCCGGCTGCCGTGTGGGACACGGGCGTGCCGGTGCTGGGCATCTGCTACGGCATGCAGACGATGGCGGTGCAACTGGGCGGCACAGTGTCGTGGAGCGACCACCGCGAGTTTGGCTATGCCGAGGTGCGCGCGCATGGCCATACCCGGCTGCTGAATGACGTTGCCGACTTCACCACTGCCGACGGCCACGGCATGCTGAAGGTGTGGATGAGCCACGGCGACAAGGTCACCGCGCTGCCGCCGGGCTTCAAGCTGATGGCCAGCACACCCAGCTGCCCGATCGCCGGCATGGCCGACGAGGCGCGTGGCTACTACGCGCTGCAATTCCACCCCGAGGTGACGCACACGGTGCAAGGCATGGCGATGTTGACGCGTTTCGTGCGCGACATCGCCGGCTGCGCGGGCGATTGGGTGATGGGCAACTATGTGGACGAGGCGGTGGCCCGCATCCGCGAGCAGGTCGGCGACGAGGAGGTGATCCTCGGCCTGTCGGGCGGCGTCGACAGCAGCGTGGCTGCGGCATTGATCCACCGCGCCATCGGCGATCAGCTTACTTGCGTGTTCGTCGACCACGGTTTGTTGCGACTGAACGAAGGCGCGATGGTGATGGACATGTTTGCCGGCCGTCTGCATGCCAAGGTGATTCATGCACAGGCGCAGGCGCAGTTTCTTGACCACCTGAAGGGCGTCACCGACCCGGAGGCCAAGCGCAAGATCATCGGCCGCGAATTCGTTGAAGTGTTCCAGGCCGAGGCGGCGAAGTTGAAGGCAGGGCAGGGCACCGAAGGGGAGAACCCGAGTCGCACCGTCAAAGGCGCGACGTGGCTGGCCCAAGGCACCATCTACCCCGACGTGGTCGAGAGCGGCGGCACCGCGAGCAAAAAAGCCACCATCAAGAGCCATCACAACGTCGGCGGCCTGCCCGCCACGCTCGGGCTGAAGCTGCTGGAGCCGTTGCGCGAACTCTTCAAAGACGAAGTGCGCACGCTCGGCGTGGCCCTCGGCCTGCCGCACGACATGGTCTACCGCCACCCGTTCCCCGGCCCGGGCCTGGGCGTGCGCATCCTGGGCGAAGTGAAGCCTGAATTCGCCGCGCTGCTGCAGCGCGCCGATGCCATCTTCATCGACGAACTGCGCGCCACCATCGACCCCGCCACCGGCAAGAGCTGGTACGACCTGACCAGTCAAGCCTTCGCGGTCTTCCTGCCGGTGAAAAGCGTAGGTGTGATGGGCGACGGCCGCACCTACGAATGGGTGGTGGCCCTGCGCGCCGTGCAGACCAGCGACTTCATGACCGCCGACTGGGCCGAGCTGCCGTATGCGCTGTTGAGGAAGGTCAGCTCGCGAATCATCAACGAGGTTCGCGGCATCAATCGCGTGACCTACGACGTGAGCAGCAAGCCGCCGGCGACCATAGAGTGGGAATGAGGTTTCGGTCGCTGTAGGGTCGATCCAAGGGATGCCCACTGGATCCACCCTTGAAAAGCAGACCGTGAGCGCCGACACGAAAGCGCGATTGACTGAAACGGAGCCCCTGAATGACACATTGGCGCCCTACCGAAAACCGCTATGGATCGCTGTCGATCGGATTGCACTGGGTGATGCTGCTGCTCCTCGCGGCGGTGTATGCCTGCATCGAGTTGCGCGGCAACTTCCCGAAGGGCAGTGGTCTGCGTGAAGGCCTCAAGACGTGGCACTTCATGCTGGGTCTGTCTGTGCTGGTGCTGGTATCGGTCCGGGTGGCGGCACGTTTTCTCGGCACCGTGCCGCGTATCCAGCCCGCGGCGCCGAAGTGGCAGAGCGTGGTCGCCAAACTGATGCACCTCGCGTTGTATGGCTTGATGATCAGCATGCCGATCCTCGGTTGGTTGATCCTCAGCGCGGACGGCCGGCCGGTCCCGTTCTTCGGGACGCAATTGCCGCCGCTCATTGGCGAAAGCGTGGCCATTGCCGAGTGGGCCGAGGAGATTCATGAAGCCGGCGGCACGGTCGGTTATGCGTTGGTTGGTCTGCACGCAGCGGCCGCGCTGTTCCATCACTACGTGGTGCGGGACAACACCTTGCGGCGCATGCTGCCCGGCCGCGGCTGACGCTGCGGGGCTAGCGGCCCCGGTCGTCGCCCCGGTTGTGATCCGGTCCTTGCCCCTGTCCGCGATTCGGCTCCCTTGTTGATCCTGGGCTGCGGTGTGGGCGGTGGCGCAGGTGCAGGCGCGGCGCGATGGTTCCGCTGTCCCACCCGCTGCGGCGCCTCGCGGCGCCAGTCGCGGAAATAGGGGAGTGCACGGTAGTAGCGCACCGGGATGCGCAGCACGAACAACGGCACTGTCTCCGGGCCGACGTGGCCCACGGACCGTTGTACCAGTGCGCTCGCACACCCGTTGTCCTCCTGTCACACCCAGTACATGCCGTCATCGAAGAAGAAATTCGAATCAACCTGTGGCGCGTAACAGACGGGGTGACCGGGCACCCTCGCCAGCGCCGGGTACTGCGGCACGTCGATCCCGATGCTCACGCTGATTTGCGCGACGGCCGAGGTCACGGTGCCGCGCAACAACAAGACTCCGATGAACAAGTAACGCATGTCCGTTTCTCCTCGCAGAGCCACGAGGCGACGTCAGTTCGGTCCATCCGGCGGTGCTTGAGACCTCGTGAGCGCACGCAGTGTGGACTCGCGATCGAATGCAGCCACCAGACAGCGACCTCATCCCACGCGGCGGGTGTCCTGCGACACACCGTGCCGGCGACGTCTGGTTACAGATTCGCGCAATCTCCACTTAAAATGTGCATATTGCACATTTAAGATGTCGGACATGGGCTTACCCGTTTCTCTGGCCGACTCGGCCTCTCCCGCCATCGCCGCCTCGGGCGAGTCGGTTGCGTTGGTGCAGGCCATCGGGCGTCTGGTGCTGCCGCTGGCACGCCTGGCGGTGGCCAAGGGGCTGCCGTTTGCGATGGTCGAGGCACAGCTCAAGCAGGCCTTCGTCCAGGCTGGCCGCGAGGCGCACCCGCAGTTGGCACCGCACCGTGTGGTCAGCCGCATTGCCACTGCGACCGGCCTGAGCCGGCGCGAGATCACGCGACTGACGCAAGTGCACTCACCGCTGTCGCAGCGCCGTCCGGTGGCGGCCGAACTGTTCGCACATTGGGCGAACGACCCGACTTATCAGGACCGGCACGGCCGTCCCCGCGTGCTGCCGCGGCAGGGCGAGGGGCTGAGCTTCGAGTCGCTGGCCCAGTCGGTGACACGTGATGTCCATCCGCGCAGCCTGCTTGACGAATTGCTGCGTCTCGGGATGGCGGTCCATGACGCCGAAGGTGACACCGTTGCGCTGGTGCGCGATGCCTTTGTGCCGCGGGGAGACGCCGAGCGGATGCTGGGCTTTCTCAGCGACAACGTCGGGGACCACCTGGGTGCCGCCGTGGCCAATGTGCTGAGTGATGGCCGCTCGCATTTCGAGCAAGCTGTCTTCGCCGACGAGCTTTCCGCGGAATCGATCGAGCAGATCCGCGCCTTGGTGAGCGCGCAGTGGCGGGAGGCGACGGCTTCCCTGGTGCCTGCAATCGAGGTGCTGATCGAACAGGACCGTGCCACTGGACGCGCGCAGGACCGCCGCCTTCGCATCGGCCTGTACACCTACACCGACTGCATGGACGGCGCAGCGCCGTCCATGCCCCAAGTCCCCCTGACACCGGCACAAGCCGGCAACCTAGAAGACTCCTGAGGAGAATCATCATGCCGACAAACACCCATCCATCGACCTCGCACCCCGAGGACACGGCACGCTCCTGGTGGGCGCTGACCGCAGGCCTGCTTTTGGCAGGTCTCGCAGCCACGCTCGTGGCCTGTGGCGGTGGGGGCGGCAGCAGCGCGGGGGTCGGTACCGGTGGCACCGGTGCGTTCGCGGTGGGCACCATCAGCGGATTCGGCTCCATCATTGTCAACGGTGTGCGCTATGACGACAGCAGCGCGAGCGTGCTCGATGACGACGACAACAGCAGCAGTTCGAGCTCGTTGTCCATCGGTCAGGTGGTCGAGTTGCGCGGCACGGTGAACGACGACGGCCTCAAAGGCACGGCGAGCAGCATCTCGTTCTACTCTGCGTTGAAGGGACCGGTCACCGCTGTCAATGTTGGTGCTGGCACCGTGACGGTCTTCGGTCAGGTGGTGAACGTGACGGCGACCACGCTGTTCTCGGGTGTTGCCGATCTCAACGGCATCGCCGTTGGCAGCGTCATCGAGGTCTATGGCTTACCGGATGCCACGGGTGCGATCACAGCCACCCGCATCGAGTACGAAGCTGCTTCGGTCGCTGGCTTCAGTGGCGACTTCCGCATTCGTGGCACCGTCTCCGGCCTGGTCGCTACGTCGCTTGGCCAGCAATTCACGGTGGGCTCGGTGACTGTGCAGACCGATAACACCACCACCGTGATCGGCACGGTCGCCAATGGCGTATTCGTCAAGGTGCGGCTGGACAAGACTGCCATTGCCGCAAGCACCTACCTGGCCAAGCGTGTCAAGGTCAAGGAACGAGCCTACGAAAATGGCGTGAACAAGGCTGAAGTGCAGGGCCTGATCAGCGAGTTCACATCGTCCACCGCGCCATTCAAGGTCAACGGCTACCCGGTCCAGCTCGACCCCTCGGCGGTTTACGAACACGGTGTTGCCGGCGATCTGGCCAACGACGTGCGCATCGAGGCCAAGGGTGTCGTAACCGCCGGCGTGCTGGTGGTCAGCAAGGTCGAGTTCGACAACGAAGACAACAAGGGTGGGGATGACGGCAACGATGCGCCGTTCGAGTTCCATGGTGTGGCTGCGTGCAGCGCGACACCATGTGGCAGCCCTGCGGGTGCCCTCGTTGTGCGCGGCGTGACTGTGCAGTACGACGCCTCGACAAAGTTCTCTGGCGTGACCGCCGCCAATCTCAACGGCGCCCGAGTCGAAGTGAAGGCGATCGCGCAGTCGGGCCCCGGTGGAACAACCTTGTTGGCCACGCGCATCCAACTCGACGACTGATTTCGTCCAGTCACCGGCCCACGCCGGTGACTGAAGCCCCAGGTGTCTGCAACCGCAGGCCCTGGGGCTTTTTCATTGCGGGAAATCTCAATGTTCACCCGCCTGCTGCGCAGCGACAATTTCTAGGGGCTGGTCGTGCAGGTCAGTGCAGCGGCAGGGCTCCATTCGAATTCACATCAAGAGGAGAGATGGGCATGGCACAGAACAGCAATCGGCAATGGATTCTGAAGAAGCGGCCGGTCGGTGACATTGCCGACGACGATCTGGTGATCGAGGCAACGCCGATCCCGAAAGCCAGCGACGGTGAGGTCGTGCTCCGCACGCACTACCTCTCGCTCGACCCGACCAACCGCATCTGGATGAGTGACATGGTCCAGTACATGCCGCCGGTGGCGTTGAACACGGCGATGCGCGGTGCGGTGATGGGCGAGGTAATCGAAAGCCGCAGCCCGGCCTACCAGGTCGGCGATCAGGTGATGGGCCTGGCCACCTGGAGCGACTACTGCTGTGCGCCAGCTGCGAACCTGCAGCACTGCCCACAGCTGCCCGGAATTCCGGTGAAAGAGGTGTTCGGCATCTACACCATCGTTGGGCCGACCGCGTATTTCGGGGTGGTCGACATCGGTCAGCCGAAAGTCGGCGAGACGCTGGTCGTGTCCGGCGCTGCCGG
>JANXTP010000166.1 GCA_025352345.1 Burkholderiales bacterium
AACCTGACCATCGTGGTGCTCGACAACGGCCACTTCGGCGAGACCGGGATGCAGCGCAGCCACACCAGCCTCGGCACCGACCTCGTGGCGGTAGCCAAGGGATTCGGGATCGCGAATTCGTTCGCTGTCGAGAGCATCGAACGTTGCGCAGACATCGCGCATCATGCGGTGGCTCGGAAGCAACCCACCTTTGTGCGCGTCTCGATCGAGGCCAACGAGCCGCCGCGCGCGCTTCCGCCGCGCGACGGGGTCTACGTCAAGAACAGGTTCCGCGCCGCACTCGGCTTCGCACCGTTCTAGCCTTCCGCTCGCAGCCTCTCACAGCCTCTCGCCGATCTGCCCTGGCGGCACCCAAGGGCACACCGAATTCAAAGGCAGACGGGATGCGGCTGGACAAGCAGGTACAGGGGTGGTTGACACGAACGCCCGGGCTGGTCGAAGCAATGTTCGACGGCTTGCCCGACGTGATGTTCTACGTCAAGGACGTAGAGGGCCGCTACCTGTGGGCCAACCAGACGCTGATCGATCGCGCCGGCCTGAAGGTTCGGACGAACATCGTGGGGCAGACCGCGGACCAGCTGTTCCCGGTGGCGGGTTCGAGCACGGTGGCACAGGACCTGGAGGTGATCCGAACCGGGCGTCCGATCCGTGACTTGCTGCGGCTGTACCGGACTTACCGCGGCGACCGTTTTTGGTGCCTCAGCTCCAAGTTTCCGTTGCTGGACGCGGCTGGGCACATCGTCGGGCTGGCGGGACTGTCGCGGGATCTGCCACGCCCGAACGAGCGCCATCGAAGCTACAACCGACTCGCGCGATTCCTGGCCTTCATCGAAGGTGGTCTGGATGGGCCCGTCCGGATAGCCGAGGCGGCCGAGCACGCATCGGTCTCGGAGGACACGTTGGGGCGCCTCGTGTTCGAGGTGTTCCACGTCACGCCCAAGCAACTTCTGATGAAGCGACGCATCGACAAGGCGTGCCAGTTGCTGGAGCAAACCGCCGTGACGATCACCGATGTCGCCGCAGCCTGCGGCTATTCGGATCACAGTGCCTTCTCGCGCCAGTTCAGGTCGGCAACCCACCTGACCCCGCTGCAGTACCGAGCCTCGCAGAAGCCGCCCGGCGCGCGGCGCGAGTAGCACGACGGACCGGCGCTCCGCAGATCGTTGCAATCGGCCCGATCGCGAGGCGCGCCGCGCAGGGGCGGTCTTGCTCCGGTTGTGCAAAAAACCGCATTTCGGTGCGTCGTGCGGTCTAGCAGCGCCTGACCTTCCGGCGCAGAATTTCGGCCATGAACTGCCTGATTGTGTTTGCTCATCCCGAGCCGTCCTCGTTCAGTGCCGCACTGAAGGACCGCGCGGTTCGCGAACTCGAAGGCATGGGGCACAGCGTTGTCATCAGCGACCTCTATCGCATGGGCTGGAACGCGACGCTGGGCCCGGCAGACTTCGAGGGCTCGCGCGCGGATGCCGACTATTTGGATTTGTCGCGCGAACAGGAGCACGCCTTCGCGAACGTCTGCCAAAGCGCCGACGTGGTGGCTGAGCAAGCCAAGGTCGCGAGCGCCGACCTGGTGCTGTTCCAGTTCCCGGTCTGGTGGTTCTCCATGCCGGCGATCGTCAAGGGCTGGGTCGACCGCGTCTTCAGCCGCGGGTTCGCGTACTCAGCCGGTTGCAAATACGAGTCCGGTCACTTCAAGGGCAAGCGTGCAATGCTGTGCCTGACGACCGGCACCGCGTCCACGCTGTACGAGGCCAATGGCATCGACGGCGATCTGCACCACGTGCTGTGGCCGATCCACAACGGCATCCTCGGCTACACCGGCTTCACGGTGCTGCCGCCGTTCGCCGCGTGGATGCCGGGGCGGGTGACGGCTGACGAGCGTGAGGCTTACCTCGATGCGTTTGCCAATCGCTTGCAGCGTCTGGACCAGACCGAACCGCTCTTTTTTCACCCGTGGAGCGATTACGACGAAACGCAGCGCCTGAAGCCGGGCATCGCCGCACGGTCGGGTGTCCAGTGGAATCAGCAGACCGGCCAGACCTTCGAGGCCGCGGCGGTGGACTTCTCTCGGCGCCAGGCCGTGCCGCCGCCGCGCGGCTGACTTTCTTCCAAGCACCGTTCGCCACCATGTCGCACAGCAACTCCGCACGGATCGTCATCGTCGGCGGCGCCATCATGGGCAGCTTCAGTGCCTGGGCGCTGCGCCAGGCCGGCCACACCGGGCCGATCACCGTGGTCGAG
>JANXTP010000178.1 GCA_025352345.1 Burkholderiales bacterium
CCCACGACTCAACTCGCTTGCGTGTTGCCATGCCTTCGTCCAACCGCCGCGTGAAATGCGGCTCGGGACGAGAGTTTACTATTTACGGATAACTTCTTAGATATTAGTGCGACGCGCTCGGGTTGGGAGTTGGCTACCACCTTGCGCAGTGACATATTGTTCTCGGCATCGAGGGGAGCCGTCGATGTAGTCCATGTCTACAAACAAAAGCTCAAGTTGCCCGAGGGTAGCGATGTTGCAGTTGCCACTCAGGAGACTGGTCTGATTTTCGCCGGGCTGCGCGTGGCCCACACTTGGATATTTGAGTCGGCGCCCGGGCAGAGCCTGCAAGCCACTGGTGCGCTGACGGCCTTGTCGGTACAGTCTGTACAACATTGGGATGTCAGCGGCCGAGCGGGATACACGAACGCTGACGGCTACAGCTTGAATGCGCAGGTGCTACGGCAGAACTCGCGCAAACAATTCAGCGGCTATGGTATGAATCACCCTGACGGATACGGCTACACGGCGGATCTGGGAGTGATGTGGACGCCAACTGAGCACAGTTTTATCAACGTTTCCGCCGTGGACCTGTTCTCACAAGTCAACGTGCGCGGTGTCGCCGCACAACGCGCGAAGGTGTCGTCCTCGACGAAGTCAACGGACGCCCAAGGCTACGTTGAGTACAAGCCATTGGTCTCGGGGCGTTATTCGTCTGAGCGCGTCGGATTAAGGCTCAATCCCAAGTTGGGCGTCAGCGGCGGCGTGCGTGTGGACTGGCTTGACACTAGAGCACTGCTAGGCGCCCGTCTAGAGCATGTTGCCAACATCAACATCCCGTCACTTTGGGCCGTACTGCCGCTGTCGGCTGGCTTCAGTCTGCAGTTCGAAGCGGAAACGCGCTTTCATTCGTTCGGCCTTGGCCTTCACCACAGGTACGGATCGCTCATGCTGCGCACCAGCTCGCTGGACATCTCCCATAGCGAGGCCCTTGGGGTGCAAGCAGCGGTGAATATTCCTTTCTGAGGGTCGCCACGTGTTTTGGGTGCGACTTGCGGCGCTGAGCGTCAGCGCAGCGTCAGCCCTGCCGGCCAGTCGCTCACTTCGCCGATCACTGCGGCCTCGGCAAAGCCTTGTTGGCGGAAGATTGAGAGCACCTCGGTCACCGCTTCAGCACGGCACGACACCAGCAAGCCGCCGCTGGTTTGCGGGTCGTTGAGCAGCGCGATGTCGATGTCACTGAAGCCATCAGGCAGCGTCACCTGGGAATGGTTGGCGGCCCAGTTGCGGCCCGATGCGCCTGTCACGAAACCTTGCGACGCGAGTTCCCGCACGCCCGCCAGCAGCGGCACACGGGCCCAGTCGATGTGCACCCGCAGCTTCGCGCCGCGCGCTATTTCGAGGGCGTGACCTGCGAGCCCAAAGCCGGTGACATCGGTCAGCGCATGCACACCATCGAGCCGGGCGAGCGCGATGCCGGGCTTGTTGAGCTGCGTGGTGCTTGCCATCATTTGCGCATAGCCCTCGGCGCTGAGCTGATCTTTTTTCAGTGCCGCCGACAGCACGCCCACGCCAATCGGCTTGCCCAGAATCAGCTTGTCGCCTGCGCGTGCGTCGGCATTGCGCTTGACGCGGCTGGGGTGCACCAGCCCCAGCACGACCAGGCCGTAAATCGGCTCGACCGAATCGATCGTGTGGCCGCCTGCAATCGGAATGCCCGCCTCGGCGCAGACGCTTTCACCGCCTTGCAGGATCGCTGCAATCGTCTCGACCGGCAGCACGTTGATCGGCATGCCGACCAGCGCCAGCGCGAAGATGGGGGTGCCGCCCATCGCGTAGACATCGCTGATCGCGTTGGTGGCCGCAATGCGGCCGAAGTCGCGCGGGTCGTCGACGATGGGCATGAAGAAATCGGTGGTCGCGATCAGCGCCTGCTCGTCGTTCAATTGGTAGACGGCAGCATCGTCGGCGGTTTCGATGCCGACCAGCAGCGCCTTGGGCATTGGGAAGCCCGAGGTCTTTTTCAGGATCTGCGACAGCACGCCCGGTGCGATCTTGCAGCCACAGCCCCCGCCGTGGGCGAGCGAGGTCAGGCGCGGTGGGGTGGTTGGGGCAGCGGTGTTGAGCGTCATGGTGGCGGTTGTCGCCCGTGGTTCTGTGATGCGGCGTCGCGCAGGGCGCTGCTGATCAGCTCCAGCAGCCGTCGTTGTTCGGTGGCCGGTGCGAACAGCGCCGAGCGTTGTTCGCCCTGCGCCCGCAAGCCTGCCAGAAATGGCGAGTCATCGCGAGCTCGTTCGATCAATCCAGCCAAGCCCGCATCATCGCCGACCTCAAAATAGCCTTTGTATGCCTCACCCAGCATGCCGACGTTGCCATCGACGCGCGAGGCCAGCACCGCGGTGCCGCTTTGCACTGCTTCCAGGATCACATGCGCGCCGCCTTCCATCCGGCTGCTGTTGACCAGCAGGTGCGCGCGCTGGATGCGCTGCCGTGTTTCGGCGTGCGGCCGCGCGCAGAGCCAGCGGAATGACGGCGCGGCCTGCTGTGTGCGGTGTGCTGCATCGGCCAGGGTGGCGTCGAGCCCGGCGCCGATCAGGTCGATGCGGATGTCGCGCCGATCGGCGACGCGCGCTGCGACACGCAGCAAGGTCAGCGGGTCTTTCTCTGCTCGCAGGTGAGCGACCGAGATCACATGAAGCACGCGTTGCGGTGCGGGCGCGGGCTGTCGCCGCGGTGCCGACTGGAAGATCACGCGAGCCTTCGCACGCAGCGCCATGGGCAAGGCGGCCAAACCCTGGTCCTGCAGCACCACCAGATGCGTCGCACGGCGCAGCGAGTCCTGTGCCGAGGCATCGCGGTGGATGTCGCGGTACAGATCGGTGCCGGTCAGCACGACGATGCAGGGCCGCGTCGGGTGCGCGGTGGTGTAGGCCTTGACCGATCCGGCCGAGCGCCGGGCATGCAACGCGATCAACGCATCGCCCGGCTCGCCTTGCCAGTCCTCGCCACTCGCGATCAACCGGGTGTGAAAATCAGCTTGTAAAAGCCTGGACCAGCGCGATGCCGTCTGCCAGTTGCCGTTGTTGGCCTCGGCCCCTGCAGGGGAGGCGATCAGCAGGGCGGGTCGGTGGTTCGAAGGGGTCACGCGGGATGCCAGGATGCAGGAGGTGACTTGAACACGCCACAAGGGCTGGACAACAACGGGCGGGATGCGCGGTCACCGCTGCTGCGCTGCGCCGGCAAGGAATTGCTCTCGCTGGCGCTGATGGACACGCGAAATCATACGTTGCGCTGGCTGTCCATTTACGAGGCGGCGCTGGCGTCGACGGGCTGGCGGGTGCCGATGCAGCCCGAGTTGAATCCGCCGCTGTGGGAAGCCGGT
>JANXTP010000184.1 GCA_025352345.1 Burkholderiales bacterium
ATTCGTTGTTGTAGACCACGCTCAGTCGGTGCCATCCGATCTGAATGCCGGTGTCCACTGTTTCAACCTTGCTGCCGATGAGAGGGTAGATCGGGTTGCCGTAGCTCGGGGAACAGAGTGGACGGGACTTGGTGTAATCCAGCGAAACGATCGAGACACATTGGCCTGTTGTCGCAGACTTTTGGGTGCCTGCCGGACAAGCTAGGGTAGTAAGTGGTAGCGGTACGCTATACGTGTACCAATTGGGGTCACCAATATTTTGGTACTCCCATTGGACTAAGCAAGTGCCGTTGGTGTTCAGCGCAGCAGTTTGATTTCGGTATACGGCACTGTTTCGATCGCAAGCCGGTTGATACCTTGCTGATCCTTGACAGGCAGCGGGGATGGTCGACCAGTAAGGTTGGCTGGCACAGATGCCCGGGCTGGTGGTTTGACCCTGGCCATAAGGCCCGAAAAAGAATCCGTACTGCGGCGTGGACTGTGCTGCCGCAAAAGTCCAGGGTGCGGCAACACAAATTACCGCGGCCACCGCGCTCAGCATTCGAGCAAGGCATACGCGGTTTGCGCTACCGAGCAGCAATAGCTTGCGATCCGTGTGCCCTCTTAGCGATCGGCTTCCCATGTTGACCAGCTCCTTTGAACTTCTCACGGCGACTTTCAACATCAGACACAGCTCGATCAACGAGGGCATGCAGATTCGACCGGCACGCGCCGTAGGCCTTGCATTGCGACTTCGTGTCACGCTTGCCGCAGAATTCATAAAGCAATTCCGTTGATCAGCGCGCCATGCTGAATTCGCAGCTCAGGCCATGGATCACTTAAACCTCACCCAGAGCCAGCCGTACGATTCCAGAAAGTCCATCCATAGGCATCCCCCACTATGGGGGCCCGTCGACATCGCCACTACCGCCCAGCTCTCACATAATTGTTTGCGGACAGCCGCTTTGGTCATCACTCTGTACTCAACACGCCCGAGCGCTCCAATGAAGACCGAAGGCTTTCTTTTTGTCGCCCGCGCATGGTGGTGTTTACCCTTGAAGGACAGGTTGTTCATCCGACGAGGTGTCTACTTATTGGCTTCGATCGTTGCGGCTACGGCACTTGCTTGGCTCTGGCTTCACCAGCAAACCCAGCACAGCGATGCACTCGCCAAAATCTATGCGGCCGATGCCATCAAGCTGAGCGCCGAGGCTGACCACGCGCCCCGCTCTGATTTCACTGCGCTGCTGCCGCGTGAGTTGCGCACCGATCAGATCGTGCGAGATGCCAGCTCATGGTCCGATGAATTCAATCTTCGGTTAGCAAGCCTGAACGTGCAGCAAACTTCGTCACCGTCAGCGACAAAGCTGCAGCAGGCGTCCTTGAATGTCGAGCTCCGCGGCAGCTACCCTGGCATCAAGCTTTGGCTGCGTGAATTGCTGGGGCGCTATCCGGAGCTGGCAGTCGTTTCGTTGGATCTTCAGAAGGCGCTCAATCGCGACGACCGATCCGTGAGCGTGACCGGTCAGTTCCGCGTGTTCGCTCGACCCAAAGCCGAGCAAGCCAACGTGGTCACTCGCTGATGGCTGTTCGTCCTGGCTTGAAGTGGACACTTGGTGCGGCCGCGTTGCTCTCGGTGATCGCCATCGTCGCCGTGCCGAACCCAAGCTCGAAGGGCGGACCTGGAAGTCGGGATCCCACTGCAACCGTCGCCGCTTGGACTGACGCGCCAAGACCTGCCAAAGCCATGACCTCCATCCTGGCGATGGTGCCGACCCAAATCGATCGCGTCCCCATCGAAATTTCCGAGCAGGACCCGTTCTATCAGTCGCCTCCACCACCTCCGCCTGCACCAGCGCAGCCGCCGCCTCCGCCCGTGACTTCCCCAGTCGTGGCAGCGCCTGTGGAGGCGCCTCAGCCACCGCCGATGACACATCGATTCTTCGGCACGATGCGCAATCCCGACGGCCAGGTCCTGACCTACGTGACCGACGGCGCATCGACAGTTCAAGCCGTGCCCGGCGTGACCTTGAGCTCTGGATACGTCATCGACGCCATCACGGATCGAGAAATCCATTTGCTCTACCCTCCGCTGTCCTCAGAATCCCGCATCTCGATTCCCCCAGCGCCGAACCCATGAAGCACGTGTTCACATGGCGCTTGGCGGTTCTTGTGCTGACCCTGGGTGTCTCTGGCTGCGCCATTCAGCGGATCCACTCTGCAGCTGACGAGGAGCTTGCTGCCGGCAAATACGAGACGGCCGTGGGCACGCTGGAGGCGGGCTTCAAGGATCACCCCGACAGCACCGAGCTTCGCAGTGCCTTGCTCAAAGCACGAGCCGAAGTGATCACTCGGCTCATCACAGCTGCCACTGCGGCGCGAACCCAGGGCCAGTTTGATCAGGCTGAAGAGTTGCTGGCCCGGGCTCAACGCATCGAGCCAGGCAACCTGCGGGCAAGGGAGCTGAGTCAGGCGCTGGCCATTGAGCGACGCGTCGCGTCCGCTCAAAGTCGGGCTCAGGAGCTGCTTTCCAAAGGTCAGCTCGGAGATGCGCTTCGCATCGTGGTGGAGGGACTCAAGGACAGCCCTAGGCAGCCTGACTTGCTGGCCATGCAGCGAGACCTGGAACGTCGATTGCGAGAGAGCAAACCGTTCGGCTCCAGGTTGCTGGCGGAATCGCGCCCAGTGTCATTGGATTTTCGGGATGCGAATCTGCGTACTGTCTTGGATGTGGTGTCTCGCAACAGCGGCATCAACTTTGTCCTCGACAAGGACATCCGCAATGATGTGCGCGTCAACATCTACATGGTCAACGCCAGCGTCGAGGATGCGCTCGATTTGATCGTCAGCTCGAACCAGCTGGCCAAGAAGGTGCTCGATGAGCGAACCATCCTTGTCTATCCGAACACCCTGGAAAAGCAACGCGAATTCCAGGAGCAGGTGATTCGGGTTTTTTATCTGGCGAGTGCCGACGCCAAAGGTGCTGCCGCCTTTCTGAAGTCGATGCTCAAGATCAAAGAGCCGTTCATCGATGAGCGCAGCAACATGCTCGCCTTGCGTGAATCGCCAGAAGCCATTCAGGTGGTGGAGCGGCTGCTGGCGCTGTACGACACTGGGGAGCCCGAAGTCATGCTGGAGTTGGAAGTCCTGGAAGTGGGCGCCAGCCGTCTGACTGACCTGGGCCTCAAGTTCCCAGATACGGTGACCTTCACACCGTTACCGCCTGATGGCTTCAGCTCGCTGACGGTCGCCAACCTGCGCAATATCACCGGCGATCGGGTGGGCGTGTCGGTGGCCGGACTGCTGCTCAACCTGAAGCGTGAAGTCGGCGATTTCGAGGTGCTGGCCAATCCGAGAATACGCACCAAGAACAAGGAGAAAGCCAAGATCCTGGTTGGCAACAAGGTGCCGGTGATCACGACGACCACCTCTCAAAACGGCTTCGTCTCCGACAACGTCAACTACATCGATGTCGGGCTCAAGCTGGATCTGGAGCCGGTCGTCTACGCGGACGACGATGTGATGATCAAGGTCAATCTGGAGGTGAGCTCGCTGGCCGATCAGGTCAAGACCTCCACCGGTCTGATCGCCTATCAAATTCAGACCCGAAATGCCGGCACAACCCTGCGGCTACGCGATGGTGAGACGCAGGTGCTGGCCGGCTTGATCAGCCGCGAACAACGCAGCACGTCGAGTCGATTGCCCGGCGCGGGCGACATCCCTGTACTGGGCCGACTGTTCTCAAGTCAGCTCGATAACGGACAGCGCTCCGAGTTGGTCCTGGCGATCACGCCGCGGGTGCTGCGCAATGTGCGACCGCTGGACGCCAGCGAAGCCGAAATCTGGATCGGCACCGAAAACCAGACCAGGCTTCGGTCGACCACAAGCCGCCCAGCCGCCACCAGCTCGGACACCACCGGGGCTCCCAAAGTGCCAGCGACCCCAGGTAATGCCCCAGCGCCGGCGGTCGGCTCCGCCCCCCTCGCGCGAGGTACTGATGCATCCCCCGGCATCCCACCGACCCTGCGCCTGAATGGTCCTGCTCAGGTGAAAGTCGGACAGGAATTCTCTGTGCTCATGGAGATCACGGCGCCTAGCGATATCCGAGGCTTCTCCCTCAAACTGAGCGGTGATGAGACATTGGCCACCGTCATCGATGTGACGCCTGGGCTCTTCTTTTCGCAAGACGGGGTCGCCGCCGTGCCATCACGCAGTGTCGTTGACGGAGCCTTGCAAGTGGGTGTCATGCGGCAGCAACCCATCGGCGTGAACGGCAGCGGTGCGGCTGCCATGCTGCGCTTGAAAGCCCTGAAGGAGGGTCGCTACGAGATCGGATTCATTCGTGCGGAAGCCACCCCCGCCGACACATCAACGGGCGCTTCAATGAATGCGGGGACAGGGCCACCGCTTCAAATCGACATCAAGCCATGAGTGCGGCAAACGTTCGCCTTCGCGGCTTCACCCTCATCGAATTGATGGTGGTCACTGCGGTGCTGTCCATCATGGCGATGCTGGTGTGGCCCGTGGCCGAGGTGGCAGACACTCGACAGCGCGAACGAGAGCTCCGGGAAGCGCTGTGGCAGATTCGTGACGCCGTGGACGCGTACAAGAAAGCGGTCGACCAGGGACAGGTTGCATCCAGCAACACCAGCGGCTACCCGCCCTCGCTGGATGTCCTGGTGGAGGGGGTGCCCGATGCGCACGCGAGTGAAGGCACGATGCGCTATTTCCTGCGTCGCATTCCCAGGGACCCCTTTGCCCCTCGCGACATTCCAGATCAGAAGACCTGGGGTCTGCGCAGCTTTGATTCCCCAGCCGATCAACCCCACGAAGGCTCAGATGTCTATGACGTGCACTCCCGCTCCGACCGGGTGGGCACCAACGGCGTGCCTTTACAGCTTTGGTAGTTCCTCCGGTGAAGGTCCGAGGCTTCACGCTCGTCGAGATGCTGGTGGTGCTGGCCGTGCTGGCACTGCTGCTGGGCATCGCCGCACCGCGCTATGTGGAACATGTCGATCGGGCACGTGAGGCCGTCTTGAGACAAAACCTGGCCACCATGCGGGACGCCATCGACAAGTTCAAATCGGATCGGGACCGGTTTCCTCATGACCTGCAGGAACTGGTGCAAGAGCGCTACCTCAAGGCCGTTCCGGTCGATCCCATGACGGAGAGCAGCGACACCTGGCAGGTCCTGAACCCGGTGGGCGCCAGCACCGGCGAGGTGAGCGATGTGCACAGTGGTGCACCTGGGGCTGGCCGTGACCAGAGCCTCTATGCGTCCTGGTAAGCCTCTCGATCAACGCAGCCGTCAAAGTGGCTACGGCTTGCTGTTCATGCTGCTGGCCATCGCTGTGCTGTGCGTGGGCTCCTTGGTCATTGCCACCCGCTGGACGCAACAGATCGAACGCCAAAAAGAAGCTGACCTTCTGCGCGTTGGTGATGCGTATGCGCAAGCGATCATCTCCTACTACTACAGCACACCGGGGCCGGCCAAGCGCTTCCCGAAGAACTTCAACGAGTTATTGGAAGATAGTCGCTTCGTGAATCTTCGGCGTCACCTGCGTGCGGCCTATCCAGACCCCGTGACCGGCTCCACCGACTGGGGCCTCGTGCTCGCGCCCGATGGCGGGATCATGGGGGTGTACAGCCAGAGCCAGAAGGCGACTTGGCGCCGAACGGCCATCGAGTTGGAACATTGCAAGCTGTCAGAAGCCGAGCGATACGCCGATTGGAAATTCATCGCCAAAATCTTATGAAGCATCCATTGCGAGCCCTCTCTTCAAGCACCTCGGTTCGGCACCTGCGAGGGTTCACCTTGCTTGAACTGTTGGTCGTGGTCTTGATCATCGGTTTGCTGACCGGCATCGTCGCGCCGCGATTCCTGGGAACGATCGGCCGCTCCGAGGTCACGACCGCCTCTGCGCAGATCGATTCCTTCGTGAAGGCGCTTGAGGCCTACCGGCTTGACATGGGCCGGTTCCCCGATACCGATCCGGGACTGAATGCACTGAACATCGCCCCGGGGAACGACCCCCGGTGGCGGGGGCCGTACTTGAAGAAGGGCATTCCACTGGACCCGTGGGGTACGCCGTACCAGTACCGCAGTCCGGGCAGCAACGGGAGAGATTACGACGTCATCAGCTTCGGGCGAGACCGCGCCCCAGGCGGGGTTGGCGATGATGCGGATCTGACCAATTGAATCGGATCGAGCGTGGCTGATCACGTCGTTCGCTTTCTGGACCTCAAAACCGACACCGTGCGGGAATGCTCTGTCGCAGCGAGCTCCCACGCGCAAGCGCGTCAGGTCGTGGAGAACGATGGCGGACTGGTGCTCGACGTCCATTTGGCACCGGCCATCAAGGCGTCGGCGTCGAGGCCTTCGACGCCCAGCATCCGGAGTACTGATGTCTCCCTGCTCTGCCGGGAAATTCGTGCCTTGGTGGGCGCAGGGCTGTCTCTGGTCGAAGCCCTGGAGGCACTGGCCACGGCAGTTGGCCCGCAGACGGCATCCCTTCCCGCCTCGCTGTTAGCACGCTTGCGCGACGGCAAATCCATGTCTGCGGCGATGCGCGATGTCGGCGGATTTCCATCGCTGCTGATCGCGTCGGTGCAATCAAGCGAACGCACCAGCAACCTGAGTGAGGCGTTGGACGCCTATTTGAGGTATGACGAGCTGGTGGGTGCGCTGCGCCGACGGGTGATCAGCGCCGCGCTATACCCGCTGATCGTGGTGACTTTGGGCATAGCGGTGGCGGTATTTCTGTTGCTGGTCGTGATTCCTCGGTTCTCGGCTCTGTATGGCGAGATGGCCGGGACGGCGGGCGCTGCGACGCGCTCGTTGATCGGTGTGAGCCTGGCCCTGCATAACCATCCGATGCTGGTGCCGGCATGCGTGGCGCTGATCGCCTCAGCGGTCGCGGCGATGATCTACCGCGGTCGATGGCGAAGAGTTCTGCAATGGGTGATGCTTGAAGTGCCTTGGCTGCGCGCGCAGTTGAGTCATTTCGAGAAGGCGCGCGTGTTCGAAGCCCTGGCCATGCTGGTGAATGGCGGCTACAGCCTTCATGAAGCCATCGGCTTGTGCATCGGGGTCAGTGACGGCACTGAAGGGGCTCAGCGTTTGCTGCAGGTTCAAGCCTCGATCTCGCGGGGGGCGTCCGTGTCCTCCGCCTTTGCTGCTTCTGGCATGACGGATCCAGTTACCGAGCGGCTGTTGCGGGCTGGCGACCGAGGAGGAGATTTCCATCGTGTGCTGCGCGCCATCGGCGACCGACATGCGAGATCCTTTGAGACCTTTGTCGAACGCGCCACCCGGGTCGTCGAGCCCTTGCTGTTGCTGATCGTGGCCTTGGTCGTCGGCGGAATGGTGCTGTTGCTCTACATGCCGATTTTTGACATCGCGGCATCGGTACGGTGAGGCGGTAAAACACATGAGTACCGCCCTCCATCGACGAGCGATGACTCCGCAGGACGTGCGCGTCGCTGTCGCTGCCGCACGTGAGCGTGCGCGTGCGGCAGGAACGTCGGTGCTCGATGAGTTGTGTGTCGATGACGCGGCCGACTGGTTGCATGCGTTGCCGCTACACACGGGGATCGAGGTCGCTGCCGATCCCCATGTGCCCATGGAGGCGCAACCACTTGAAGTTCGCGGTGGCATCGCACTGGTGGTCGCCGGAACCGAGCGTCGGCAGCAACTGCTGATGGCAGACCCTTGGGACGAGGCACTGCTCGCCGAGGCTCATCTCCGGCTGGGCCGCTACGTGGAGCCCGTCGCTGCCACGGGTGCCGTGTTGAGGCGCTGGGCCCCGAGTGCGGAGGCTTCGGCGCGCACCGAGCCTAAGCCGCCGACTGGGGCCGGGAATGCGAGCCCAGTCGTCGACTTCGTGGATCAATCGATTGTCCGCGGCTACCAGGAAGGCGCGAGCGACATCCACTTCGAATGCGATCGACAAGGCGTGACCGTCAAACTGCGCCTCGACGGTGTGATGTCGACCCTCGGTCGCCTCGAAGGGCAGCAGCAAGCCGAAGAAGTGATCTCGCGGATCAAGGTGCTGTCACAACTGGACATCACGGAACGTCGGTTGCCGCAAGACGGGCGGTTCCGATTTGACGGCGCCGGTGTCGGACTGGATCTGCGCGTGTCGATCATGCCCAGCGTGTTTGGTGAAGACGCGGTCTTGAGACTGCTCGACAAGTCGCATCTGCGCTCCAAGGAGGAAGACATCACTCTGGATGCGCTGGGATTCGATGACGCCAATGCCAAGTCGATCCGATGGCTCGCCAACCTGCCCAACGGCATGCTGCTGGTCACCGGCCCCACCGGCAGCGGCAAGACAACCACGGTGTATGCCGCCCTCTCCGAAATCAACACCGGTCTGGAAAAGATCATCACGATCGAGGACCCGGTCGAATATGAATTACCGGGTGTGCTGCAGATCCCCGTCAACGAAAGAAAGGGCCTGACCTTCGCAAAGGGCTTGCGCTCGATCCTGAGACATGACCCGGACCGCATTCTGGTCGGTGAGATTCGAGATGCGGAGACGGCCGAAATTGCGGTGCAGTCGGCGCTGACAGGACATCTAGTTTTTACAACCGTCCACGCCAATTCCTTGTTTGACGTGATCGGCCGGTTCAAGCATTTCGGCATTGACATGTTCGGGTTCGTGTCTTCGTTGAATGGCGTGGTGGTTCAACGTCTCTTCAGGCAGTTGTGCCCGCTATGCGCTCGCCTTCGCCCGGCCACCACTGACGAGCAGGCATGGCTTGTTCAAAACGACCGTGCAGATCTGATTTCTGGCTTGCCCCATGTGGTCGGTTGCGAAGCCTGCCATCACAGCGGCTACAAGGGACGTTTCGTCGTCGCGGAAGTGCATCGGCTGAGCGACGCCATGCGTGACCTGGTCATGCGACAAGCGGATGTGAGCGAGCTCAAGCGATTCGCCTTCTCGGGCGACATCAAGACCTTGTTACAGCGTGGCCTGGACCAAGTCGCCAACCGCAGAACGTCGCTGGAGGAGCTCTTTCGTGTTGTGGGGCAGATCTAAAGCCACACAGGTATACCTGTCGGGAACGGCGATGCTCCGCCGGCTGCCCGCTGGACCTGTCAAGGTGTCTCATCACGAGAACCCGAAGCAGGCACTGAGCTCGTTAGCAGATGATCTGAAGCAAGATCGATCGACAGCAGTCCAGCTGTGGCTCGGTGGTCCCTTGTGCCGAATTGCGTTGACGTCGCCGATCGAGGGTGCTCGTGATCGCGATGAGTTGGAGGCTGCGCTGACGGCGGCCTTGCGGGCCAGGGGCGTGGCTCGCAAGGCCGAAGTTGTTCGATCGATCGCGTTGAACAATGGGACAGAACCTGTCCTCGTTGCTTTGATTCACGCAGCGGTTCTTGAAGCCGTGTCGGACCTGCGGAAAGCAGGCGTTCGGGTTCAGTCGGTCAGGCCGTGGTGGGCCGGCTTTGCTGAGCAGTTCGCCAAGGCGGCGCCAACCGAGAGCGGGACCAAATTCTTTGCGGCATTCGATGGAGAGGTTCTGACGACAGCGTCGACAGACGTCGCCGATCACATCCGGGCTGCAGGAACCCTTGAGTTGGGACCGTCTTTGGAAGAGGCCCGCAAGGTCGTCACTCGACTCACCTCACTTCAGCCGAACTGCCTGTCGTTGTGTGTCTCGATGGCAGCCCCTCTTGATCAAGTTGCTGAGGCAGGGGGCGGGGAGGATTTTGCTTTTGCGGATCGCGTGGTGGCGGGTGAGACTTTCTGACATTGACTGGGAGTTGAACCGAGAACAATCCGGCCTTGGGCTGAGAGTTGTAGGTGCTTTGATCGCGTTTTCAATTGCTGGCGGGTGTGCATACGCACTGGTGATGGCAGACCAAGGACGTCGAAGTGCCACCAAGGAGCTTGACGAGGCAGCAGCTCAGCTCAACAAAGTGCGCCAGGGCAGTCTCAAAACACAGCCGACCCCGCAGGTGTCGACACCTTCCGATACGGTGAACGCCGCGGAGCTTCTTCAGTCCGATTGGCCTGAAAGGATGACGGAGGTCGAGCATTGCGTTATCGAGCCTGCACGACTGGTTCGGCTTCAGCTTCAAGGCGTCACGCAAACCAGCTCTGCGTACATTGACGTTCCAACTGGGCCCGAGCTACAGAAAGTGCTTGGGTGTTTGAATGCCGGTGCTACGACCGGCACATGGTCTGTGGCTGAGCTGAAGGGTTTGAACCTTGCGTCCGATGGCGGCGTGTTGCAGGGTGTGGGAGGGACTGGAAATGTGTATTTCCTCTGGAGGAAGAAATAAGCCGCGGTTCGGTGTGAGCGCCTGAAAGTGGGCCGATTAAAAAGGACGAGCCTGCATGTCGCGTTGATCTGTGCGACAGTGCCGGCAGAACGCAATTCGCATCAGTTGTCACCTTAGGAAGGATCCTACTTGGCGTTACGCCGGTCACGCCGCCAGTCTACAAGTTGAGGCACGGGAGGTGAGCAACGCTGGACGTCCTACTCCGAGACTATGTTCGCCGTCACCTTTGAAATGGGATTTTCCTACCCCCGCCCAAATTTGCAGCTTGGTAGTAACTGCAACTACTCTTAGTATGCACTGAGTGACTTGAGTATCGATCGCTGGCTGGGGCAGCGACCGTGTTCACTGCAGAAATCGCTTGATTTTTTGAAGACGGGCTCCAGCCATTTCTGACAATTTTAAAAATCTAAAGCAGTTTTAATTTCAGATGGGCCCACTTAAAAATAAAGCAACTCAATATTTTTATATATGGATATTTTCCCTCTGCTCTCTGAGTTTTGGCGAGGCAAAAGCGGAGCCAATTTATTATTTATTGGGAATTAATAGTGCATATGGCTCGCACGATCCAAAATATAACAGCGCTGCAGCAGCTTGTGAGTCGTTTAGATTATATATCCAGTCCTCGCAAGACTCCGTCAATCCCGGTGGTGTCACTTCAATAATTAAAAATTCAACTGAAGATATAGGCCCAAGCTTGAGGGGTGGGGATAACTGCATAGTTAGATGGGCTAGAAATTCGAGCGCCTTTGATTATTATGCGGAAATTATCGCTGGCGGCTGCAATCCTGGACGTGCCGCCAAGCAGCCGGCGCGATATTATTTCGCCGAACCGGACGACTGTGTTTCTGCAATCAATGTATACCCGATAGGCAATCCGCCGGAGGCCTGCAAGTCCCCTCCATCGGGGAACCCGATTTACCCATTGACGGGAAGCAAGCGAGAGGTAGTCGATACAGGCTTGCAAATTGGCGGCACGATGTTTTCGTTGACCTACGACAGCACGACGCGTGGGGCCATGGCTGCGGGCTCTATTCGCCCGCCTGAGATGGGCCCCATTGGCCCGGGCCTGCTGTGGTTCAGCACCTTCCATCGCCGCGTGCTTGTTCAAGGCGCGTCCAAGGGCGCGCTGGTATCGCGCGGGAGCGGCCATATCGCGAGCTTCACAGGCGATGGGTCTGGCGCCTTCACTGCGCCCATAGACACCGACGATCGGCTTCTGAGCGTCACTGGTGGTTATAGATACATCGACGCGACGGCATCGCGGCAAGAGACCTATGACAGCACCGGGAATCTCACGTCGATCAGCTCTTCTCGTGGAGACAGCATTGCCCTCACCTACAGCACGGCAAGCACCCCCACTGCGACAGCACCTGCTCCCGGCTATCTCGTCCAGGCGGTGGACAACAAAGGCCGCAGCCTGAATTTGAGCTACCAATTGCCCGCTGGCGCTCCCGCGGCCACGGGCGGACGTCTCAGCAGCATCACCGGCCCAGGTGGCGCGACAGTGAGCTTGGCCTACGACCCGGCGGGCAACCTGGTGAACGTCAGCTGGCCCGATGCCAACCTCAGGCAGTTTCTTTATGAACTGCCCGCGTTGACGTGGGCCCTGACCGGCGCCGTCGATGAGCTCAACATTCGCAAGTCAACCTTCAGCTACGACGCCGATGGCAGAGCCATCGCCACCGAGAACGCTGGTGGGATCAATCGCTTCAGCGTGAGCTATGCAACGCCACCATCAATCGCAGTGACCGAGGTCTACGACGCTGGTCAAAGCTTGGTCTATCGGCATCACGATTGGCTCTCGCCGCAAGGCGTCGTCTTGACTGATCCGCTCGGCTCTGCGAGTTCCATGGGTGCCTCTGGTCTGCTGGGAAAGACGTATCTCACGAGCCAAAGCCAGCCAGCTGGAAGCGGCTGTGCTGCGAGCACAAGCGCGATGAGTTACGACGCGAACGGCAACGTGTCGAGCCGGGACGACTTCAACGGCAACCGAGTTTGTTATGTCAGTGATCTCGCCCGCAACTTGGAGAGCGT
>JANXTP010000193.1 GCA_025352345.1 Burkholderiales bacterium
CTTGGCTTCTTGTGCCAGAGACTCTGCCGGTCGCCTCTTGCCGAAGCGTGGCGGCCAAATGGGCTGGTGTTCAGGCCCTTTGCTTTGGTGACTTTCATTTGGGCCCGCAAATGAAAGTTACTCGGCAGCCGGGCCGAGACCTGGCGCGCTGCACCGCAAGGCAAACAAAGCCAAGGGGTCACGCATGACCCAGAGCAAGCACCTGCTCGTGGTCGCAGCGGGAACAGGCGGTCACGTCATGCCCGGCCTCGCGGTGGCGAAGGAAATGCAGCAACGCGGCTGGACGATCAGCTGGCTGGGCACCACCACCGGCATGGAAAACAAGCTGGTGCCACCGCAAGGTATTCCGCTCGACACCATCGCCTTCACCGGCGTGCGCGGCAAGGGCTGGTTGCACACGTTGGCCGGTGGTTTCCGGTTGCTGGCGGCGTTCTGGACCTGTGCCGCCATCATCCGTCGCCGCCGCGCGCACGCCGTTCTCGGCATGGGTGGCTACCTGTGCTTTCCGGCCGGCTTGATGGCCGCCTTGCTGCGCCGGCCGCTGATGCTGGTGAATGCCGATGCGGCGTTGCTGATGAGCAACCGCTCGCTGCTGCCGGTGGCCGATCGTGTCGGCTTCGGTTTCGATGGGCCGGCGGCGCACGACACGCGGCGTGGTGTCGTCACCGGCAACCCGGTGCGCGCCGAGATCGAGGCGCTGGCGGCACCGTCGACACGCTTCGCGGGCCGCAGCGGCCCTTTGCGGCTGTTGGTCGTCGGCGGCAGCCTCGGTGCGTCGGTGTTGAACCGATGTGTGCCGCTGGCGCTGGCGCTGATGTCGCCCACGCAACGGCCACAGGTCACCCACCAGACCGGCGCGGCGCATGCAGCCACGGTGCAGGCCGACTACACGCAGGCTGCCGTGCAGGCCGAGGTGCTGCCTTTCATCGACAACATGGCGCAACGCCTCGCCGATTGCGACGTGATCGTCTGCCGCGCGGGTGCGATCACCGTCAGCGAGCTGTGCGCCGCCGGTGTCGCCAGCGTGCTGGTACCGCTGGTGGTCAGCACCACTTCGCACCAGCGCGACAACGCACAGTGGCTGGCCTCGCACGGGGCGGCGCTGCAGTTACCGCAGAGCGAGCTGACGCCGCAGCATCTGGCCGACGTGCTGGCCGGGCTGACCCGCGAGTCGCTGCTCGCGATGGCGACGAAGGCGCGCACGCTGGCCCGGCCAAAGGCCGCATCGCGCGTCGCCGATGAATTGGAAGGGCTGGTGTTGACATGAGTGCCCCCACGTTTGTCGCTTCGCGACTGCACTGCCCCCCAGGGGGGCGCCGCCCTCCCTTGGGACGGCCCGGCGGGAGGTCGGCATGAAGCACGCCGTCAAGCACATCCACTTCGTGGGTATAGGTGGCGCCGGCATGAGCGGCATCGCCGAGATCCTGCACAACCTCGGGTACAGCGTGTCGGGCTCGGACAGCAGCGACAGCGCCACGTCGCGTCGATTGGCCAGCCTTGGCATCCGGGTCTCGGTCGGCCATGACGCATCGAACATCGACGGTGCCGAAGCGGTGGTCACCTCGACCGCGGTGAAGGCCGACAACCCTGAAGTGATCGCCGCGCGCGCCAAGCGGGTGCCGGTGGTGCCACGGGCGGTGATGCTGGCCGAGCTGATGCGGCTGAAGAAAGGCATCGCGATCGCCGGCACGCACGGCAAGACCACCACCACCAGCCTGGTCACCAGCGTGCTGGCCGAGGCCGGGCTCGACCCGACCTTCGTGATCGGCGGGCGGCTCAACGCCGCCGGTGCTAATTCGCGGCTGGGCTCGGGCGACCACATCGTCGTCGAGGCCGACGAGTCGGATGCGTCGTTCCTCAACCTGCTGCCGGTGATGGCGGTGGTGACCAACATCGACGCCGACCACATGGACACCTACGGCCACGACCTGGGGCGCCTGAAGCAGGCCTTCGTCGAGTTCGTCCACCGGATGCCGTTCTACGGCGCGGCCATCGTCTGCTGCGACGACCCGGGTGTGCGCTCGGTCATGCCGATGCTGTCGCGGCCTGTCGTCACCTACGGCTTCGGTGTCGACGCAATGGTCCGTGCGGTCGATGTGCAGGCGCACGCCGGGCGGATGCACTTCACGGTGCAGCGGCGCAACGGTGTCGCGATGCCCGACCTCGATGTGACGCTGAACCTGCCGGGTGACCACAATGTGCTGAACGCGCTGGCCGCGATTGCGGTGGCCACCGAGCTGGAGCTGCCCGACGCGGCGATGGTGCAGGGGCTGGCCGAGTTCCGAGGCGTCGACCGGCGCTTCCAGCGCTACGGCGAGGTGCCGGCGGTTGCCGCGGACGGTACCCCAGGCAGCTTCACGCTGATCGACGACTACGGCCACCACCCGGTCGAGATGGCGGCCACGCTGGCCGCCGCGCGTGGCGCGTTCCCCGGGCGTCGGCTGGTGCTGGCTTTCCAGCCGCACCGCTACACCCGCACCCGCGACTGCTTCGAGGATTTCGTCAAGGTGATCGGCAGCGCCGACGCGGTGCTGCTGACCGAGGTCTATGCTGCGGGTGAGGCGCCGATCGTCGCCGCCGATGGCCGGGCGCTGGCGCGCGCGCTGCGGGTGGCAGGCAAGGTTGATCCGGTGTTCGTCGATGACATCGCGATGCTGCCGCAGGCCATCCTCGACCACGCCCGCGCTGGCGATGTGCTGGTCTCGATGGGCGCGGGCTCGATCGGTCAGGTGCCGGCGCTGGTGCTGGATCTGAGGGCTCGAACCGATGCAGTGGCCACCGCCACGGTGGAGATCACCCCATGAGCGTCGATCCGAAAGCCCTGGGCAAGGTCGCGGTGCTCCTGGGTGGCACCTCGGCCGAGCGCGACATCTCGCTGATGTCCGGCGGTGGCGTGTTGGTGGCGTTGCAGTCGCTCGGCGTCGATGCGCAGGCCTTCGACCCGGCCGAGCGCGATCTGTCCGAGCTGAAGCGGCTCGGCATTGCCCGCTGCTTCATCTCGCTGCACGGCCGCCACGGCGAAGACGGCACGGTGCAAGGCGCGCTCGAACTGCTGGGCATTCCGTACACCGGCTCCGGCGTGATGGCGTCGGCGGTGGCGATGGACAAGGTGATGACCAAGCGCATCTGGTTGGCAGAAGGACTGCCGACGCCGCGCCATGTCTGGCTGGCGCCGGGTGAACATCCTGCCGAACAGGTGCAAACGGTGCCGGCGCAACTCGGCTTGCCGCTGATCGTCAAGCCGCCACGCGAGGGTTCATCGATCGGCATCACCAAGGTGCATGCCGCCAATCAGATGCCAGACGCGGTGGCGCTGGCCGCCCGCTACGACGCCGACGTGCTGTGCGAGGAATTCATCACCGGTGAAGAAGTGACCTGCCCGGTGCTGGGTGAAGGCGCCGACGCGCATGCGCTGCCGGTGGTTCGGATCCGTGCCCCCGACGGCGCCTACGACTACCAGAACAAATACTTCACCGACGTCGTGCAGTACCTGTGCCCGAGCGGTCTGCCGCAAGCCGAGGAGCGCGAGATCCAGCGCCTGGCCGTGGCGTCGTACCGTGCACTCGGCTGCCGAGGCTGGGGCCGCACCGATCTGATGATCCGCGCGACCGACCGCCAGCCCTTCCTGCTGGAGATGAACACCTCGCCCGGCATGACGACGCATTCGCTGGTGCCGATGTCGGCCCGTGCGATGGGCCTCGACTACCCGCAGCTCTGCCTGCTGATCGCCAGCCAGGCGCGGCTGGATGCGCAGCCTGCCGTGTCGCGAGCTGTTCCCACACCGGCTGCCTGACCGGACGCATCGCCATGGCCAGCACCACCTTCATCCGTCCGCCCACCGCCTCACGCCCGTCGCGCGACGCGCTGCCAGCCGATGTGCGCTGGATGCGGCTGACCGCGAACGGCCTGTATGCGCTGGCGGCGCTGGTGTTCGCCGCGCTGGCAGTTCACTTGCTGACCCGCCAACCGGTGTTCGCGCTGCGCGCGATCCACATCGACGGCGACCTGACGCGCAACAGCGTGGCGACGATCCGTGTCAACGCGGTGCCGCAGCTGCGCGGCAACTTTTTCACCCTCGATCTCCAGGCCGCGCGCCGCGCCTTCGAGACAGTGCCCTGGGTGCGGCATGCGGTGGTGCAGCGCGTGTGGCCCAACCGCCTGGCGGTGCGGCTCGAAGAGCACCGGCCGGTCGCGCTGTGGCGTGAGGCGGACGACAACGGCACGGCCGAGCAGCTGGTCAATGCGCAGGGCGAGGTGTTCGAGGCCAATGTCGGGGATGTCGAAGGCGACAGCCTGCCCACGCTCGAAGGGCCGGACGGCAGCTCTGCCGCGATGCTGGCGATGCTGACGCGCTTGCAGGCGGTGTTCGCACGACAAGGCAGCCACATCGACACGCTGCGGCTGTCAGGCCGCGCCTCCTGGGCGGCCGAGCTCGACACCGGCGCCACGGTCGAACTCGGACGGGGCAGCGATGACGAGGTGGTGGTGCGCGCCGATCGTTTCGTCGCCACGGTGACGCAGATGACGCAGCAGTTTCAGGCGCCGGTGGTTTATGCCGACCTGCGGCACCGCGACGGCTATGCCTTGCGACTGCGCGGCATCACGACGGTGGCCGCCCCCGGCGCTGTGAACAGGAATTGAGCGAGAGGAACGGATGGCCAAGGAACTGAAAGATCTGGTGGTCGGTCTCGACATCGGCACCGCGAAGGTGATGGTGGTCGTGGCCGAGATGCTGCCCGACGGCGAGTTGCGCGTGGCCGGTCTCGGCAGCGCGCCGGCGCACGGGCTCAAGCGTGGTGTGGTCGTCAACATCGACGCGACGGTGCAGAGCATTCAGCAGGCGCTGAAAGAGGCCGAGATGATGGCCGACTGCAAGATCACGCGGGTCTACACCGGCATCACCGGCAGCCACATCCGCGGCCAGAACTCCACCGGCATGGTGATCGTGCGCGACAAGGAGGTGACCCCGGTCGATGTGGCACGCGTGGTCGAGACCGCCAAGGCCATCAACATCCCGAACGACCAGCGGCTGCTGCTGGTCGAACCGCAGGAATTCGTCATCGACGGCCACGAGGTCAAGGAGCCGATCGGCATGAGTGGCGGCCGGCTCGAAGTGAAGGTGCACATCGTCACCGGCGCGCAAAGCGCCGCCGAGAACATCATCAAGTGCGTGCGCCGCTGCGGCCTCGAGGTCGACATGCTGGTGCTCAACCCCAGCGCCAGCAGCCATGCGGTGCTGACCGAGGACGAGAAGGACCTGGGCGTGGCGCTGGTCGACATCGGCGCCGGCACCACCGATGTGGCGATCTTCACCGACGGCGCGATCCGCCACACGGCCGTGATCCCGATCGCCGGTGACTTGATCACCAGCGACATCGCGATGGCGCTGCGCACGCCGACCAAGGACGCGGAAGAAATCAAGATCGAATACGGCGTTGCCAAGCAACTTCTGGCCGACCCGAGCGACCAGCTCGAAGTGCCGGGCCTGGGCGACCGGCCGCCGCGCATGCTGAGCCGGCAGGCGCTGGCCGGCGTGATCGAGCCGCGCATCGAGGAGATCTATTCGCTGGTGCACCAGGTGATCCGCGAGTCCGGCTACGAGGAGCTGCTGTCCTCGGGCATCGTGATCTGCGGCGGCGCGGCGGTGATGCCGGGCATGATCGAGCTCGGCGAGGACATCTTCCTGAAGCCGGTGCGCAAGGGCATCCCGCTGTACCACGGCGCGCTGCAGGACATGATGGCCAACACCCGCTCTGCCACCGTGATGGGCCTGCTCGAAGAAGGCCGGCTGGCCCGTTCGCGCGGCCTGCGCGCCGCGCAGCAGGCCGGCTCGGTGAAGACGGTTCTGGGCCGCGCCCGCGACTGGTTTCTCGGCAACTTCTGAGTTGACCACCATGACCCTGAACACCGACCACAACATCCGCGCGGCGCCTTCTGGGCGCTCCCGCGCACCCCCTCGTTTCCTGAAAGCGAAGACTGCGGACGACGGCTTCGGCCCGGATTACCGCAGCGAACAACGAAGACCTGGCTAGACCCGAAAAACTGAACCCCTCAACGGCAACTGCACACAGCACTGGAGAACAACATGGCCATCGAAATGATCGAAGAATTTGACCTCGGCACGCAGATCAAGGTGATCGGCGTCGGCGGCGGCGGCGGCAACGCGGTCGAACACATGATCACGCAGGGCGTGCAAGGCGTGGAGTTCGTCTGCGCCAACACCGATGCGCAGGCGCTCAACCGCTCCGGTGCGCACCAGCTGATCCAGCTCGGCAGCAGCGGCCTCGGCGCCGGCGCCAAGCCCGATGTTGGCAAGGCCGCGGCGCTGGAGGCTGAAGAACGCATCCGTTCGGCGATCGTCGGTTCGAACATGCTGTTCATCACCGCCGGCATGGGCGGCGGCACCGGCACTGGCGCGGCGCCGGTGATCGCGCGCATCGCGAAGGAAATGGGCATCCTGACCGTGGGTGTGGTGACCAAGCCCTTCGACTTCGAGGGCAACCGCCGCATGAAGATGGCCGACGTCGGCCTGGCCGAACTCGAAGCCAATGTCGATTCGCTGATCGTGGTGCTCAACGAGAAGCTGCTCGAGGTGCTGGGCGACGACGTGACGCAGGACCAGGCCTTCGCCGAGGCCAACGACGTGCTGAAGAACGCAGTCGGCGGTATCAGCGACATCATTCACATGCACGGCATGGTCAACGTCGACTTCGAGGACGTGAAGACGGTGATGAGCGAACCCGGCAAGGCGATGATGGGCACCGCCCAGGCTGGCGGCCCCGACCGCGCGACCAAGGCCGCCGATGCAGCGGTGGCCTGCCCGCTGCTCGAAGGCATCGACCTGTCGGGCGCCAAGGGCGTGCTGGTGCTGATTGCTGCCAACCGCAGCACGCTGAAGTTGTCGGAAAGCAAGAACGCGATGAACACCATCCGCCGCTATGCGGCCGAGGATGCGCATGTGATCTTCGGCACCGTCTACGACGAAAGCCTGGGCGACCAGTTGCGCGTGACGGTGATCGCCACCGGCCTGAGCCCGGCGCGCCGCCAGCAGGCACCGATCAGCGTGGTGCACAGCGCCCCCCTGCGCCGCACCGGCACGGACGATCTGCCGATTCTGAACAATGCGGTCGGCCACCCGGTGGGGGCGATGATGGGCAGCGCAGCCGGCCCCGACTACGGCGGCATGAACACCCCCAGCGTCTGGCGCACCCGCACGGCCGCCGCCAAGGTGGACGCGCTGGCCAGCAATGGCATGGACGAGATCGAGATTCCGGCGTTTCTGCGCAAGCAGGCCGACTGATCAGTGGCCCCCCAGTCGCTGGCGCTCCTGCCCCCAAGGGGCGCCGCCTTCGGCCCGGGTCACCCGGGCTTTGGCGTGGCTTGATGACACCGCAGCGCTGGGGTTGTCCTCTCTAGAATCAAGTGATGCTGGCCCAACGCACGCTGAAATCCCTGACCCGAGCCGTTGGCGTTGGCGTGCACGGTGGACAGCGGGTCGAAATGACCTTGCGACCGGCGCCTGCCGACAGCGGGGTCGTGTTCCGACGGGTCGATCTGCCGCAGCCGGTGGACATTCCGGTGCGTCCCGGCTCGGTGTGCGACACCCGCATGGCGACCACCTTGTCGCCCGGGGGTGACCCCGGTGCGCCCAAGGTCAACACGGTCGAGCACCTGCTGTCGGCGTGTGCGGGCCTGGGCATCGACAACCTGATCGTCGACATCACCGCTGAAGAGCTGCCCATCCTCGATGGCTCGGCGGCGTCGTTCGTGTTCCTTTTGCAAAGCGCCGGCATCGCGTTGCAGGATGCGCCCAAGCGCTTCCTGCGCCTGCGCAGGCCCGTGGAGGTGCGCGAAGGCGAGGGCGCCAGCCTGAAGTGGGCGCGGCTCGAACCGTTCGACGGCTACAGGCTGACCTTCGAGATCGACTTCGATCACCCGGCCGTCAACCAGACCGGCCAGCACGTGGTCTTCGACATGGGCTCGGGCCAGTACAAGCGCGAGATCGCGCGAGCCCGCACCTTCGGCTTCACGAAGGACGTCGAACTGATGCGTTCGCGCGGCCTGGGCCTGGGCGGCAGCCTCGACAACGTGGTGGTGGTGGACGATTACAAAGTGCTGAACAGCGGCGGGCTGCGCTACGGCGACGAGTTCGCCAAGCACAAGATCCTCGACGCGATCGGTGATCTGTATGTGTTCGGCCACCCGCTGATCGGCGCTTACAGCGCGTTCAAGTCGGGCCACGCGCTCAACAGCAAGCTGGTGCGCGCGGTGCTCGCGGCTGCAGACGCGTTCGAGATCGTCACCTTCGCCGATGAATCGAAGGCCCCCACCGGTCTGGCCGAACTGGCTCCAGCGTGGTGAGCGGTTTGTTTGCACTGCGGTACGCTGCCGCAAACTGAAAGTCTGATGACATGGTGGTCTTCGCTTGGGTGATGGGCTCGATCGTGGCGCTGATGGGTGGCATCAGCCTGGTGTCTTTCGCGATCTTCATCGGCACGGGCATCGACCTGTGGCTCAAGCGCGCCCGGCAGTTCCGCCGTTATGCGTTCGCGGCCGTGCTGTTCTGGTTCAACGTCTGGGTCTGGGGCACCGTGATGAAGATCCTGATCAACTGGTGATTCGGTTCAGCGTTGTTCCAGACCCAGAAAGTCGCGCACCGCGGTAAACGATGCGTCGAAGTCGCTCAGTGCATGGTCGCCGCCTTCGAGCAGACGCATGGTGCAGCCCGCATAGCGCGCCGCCATCTCGCGCCAGTCCAGCACCTCGTCACCTTTCGCGATGACGGCGAAATAGCGCTGCGGCTGCGTGATGGCTGCAGGCGTCATTGCCTGCAGGTCGGCGATGAATTCGGGCCGGAAGAAGAACCGTTCGTCGCTGTGCCAGGTGGTGGTCTCACCGATCCGGTCGGCCAGATCGCGCGCGGGTTGCACCGCCGGGTTCAGCAGCACGACGCGAACCGACTCATCCCATCGCTCGGCCAGCACCGTCGCATAGAAGCCGCCAAGCGAACTGCCGACCACGGCGGTCTGCGCCAACGGCCAGTCGGCGGTGCCGTGCGCCAGCAGATCGATCGCTTCGCGCGGAGATGGTGGCAGTTGAGGACACCACCAGTGGATGTCAGGTCGGTGCGCATGCACCCAATCGCGAAACTGTCGGGCCTTGGTCGATTGCGGTGACGAGCGAAATCCGTGCAGATAGAGCAGATGCGAGACGGACCGCGTGCCGGCAGCGGGCACTGATCAGCCCTTGGCCGCGAGCGCCTGCAACAGCAGATCGTGCACGCCGCCGAAGCCGCCGTTGCTCATGCACAGCACATGGTCGCCGGGCTTCGCTGCGGCGACAACCTGAGCAACCAGCGTGTCGATGCGGTCGATGACCGAGGCCAACTGGCCCAGCGGGGCCAATGCCTGTGCCGCGTCCCAGCCGAGGCCCCCACCGTGACAGAACGACAGATCGGCCTCTTCCAGCGCCCACGGCAGCTGGGCCTTCATCGTGCCCTGCTTCATCGTGTTCGATCGCGGCTCGAACACCGCGAGGATCCGCGGCCGCGTCTGCGTCGCCGGGTTCCAGCGTGCATCGATCTGGCGGCGCAGCCCATTGATCGTGGTGCGCATCGCGGTCGGGTGGTGCGCGAAATCGTCGTAGACGCTGACCCCGGCCACGCTGCCACGCAGTTCCAGCCGGCGGCGCACGTTCTCGAAGGTCGACAGCGCCTGGGCTGCCACCTCGGCCCCAACGCCCATGTGATCGGCGGCGGCGATGGCCGCCAGCGCGTTCAGCTGGTTGTGTTCACCGGCCAACGCCCACTCGACGCGCGCTTGCCGCATGCTGCCACGCAGCACATCGAAAGCATGCGGCTCGCCGCGAGCGCGCCACTCGCCAGGTGTTTCCTTGCGGGCGCCGAAGCGCACCACCTCGCTCCAGCAGCCGACGCCGAGCACGCGCTGCAGGGCCTCATCGCGCGCATTGACGACGAGTCGGCCCGAGCCATGCGGGCCGGTCCCCGGCACCGTGCGCACCAAGTGGTGGAACTGTCGTTCGATCGCTGCCAGGTTGTCGAAGATGTCGGCGTGGTCGAACTCCAGATTGTTCAGCACCGCGGTGCGTGCCCGGTAATGGACGAACTTGCTGCGCTTGTCGAAGAAGGCGGTGTCGTACTCGTCGGCTTCGATAACGAATGGCGCGTTCGGGCTCCTCGATCCCAGCCGAGCGGACACGCCGAAATTCAACGGCACCCCGCCGACCAGAAAGCCCGGCGCCAGCCCGGCTTTTTCCAGGATCCAGGCAAGCATCGCGGTGGTCGTCGTCTTGCCGTGGGTGCCGGCCACCGCCAGCACATGGCGGCCTTGCAGCACCTGTTCGGCCAGCCACTGCGGGCCGCTGGTGTAGGGCGCGCCGGCATCGAGCACCGCTTCCATCAGCGGGTTGCCGCGCGCGACCACATTGCCGACCACGAACACATCGGGGCGCAGCGCCAACTGGTCGGCGCCATAGCCTTCGATCAGCTCGATGCCGAGCGCGCGGAGCTGATCGCTCATCGGTGGGTAGACGCCGCTGTCGCAGCCGGTCACCCGGTGCCCGGTCTCATGCGCCAGGGCCGCCAGCCCCCCCATGAAGGTGCCGCAGATACCCAGGATGTGGATGTGCATGGAGTCGCGAGGTTCAGGTTGCCGAGGCCGAAGGCGCCGACACGGTGCGCCGGCAGGAGGCTGGTGTCGTCAGCGTCAGTGTTGCAAGGCTTGTGCCGCGGCAGCGGCGGTCGCCGCAATGTCTTCAGGCCGGTGCGCCGCACTGACGAATCCAGCCTCGTACAACGCGGGTGCCAGGTAGACCCCGCGGTCGAGCATCGCGTGGAAGAACTGGTTGAAGCGTGCCTTGTCGGTGGCCAGCACGGCGGGATAGTTCTGCGGCAGTTCGGACGCGAAGAAGAAGCCGAACATGCCGCCTTCACTGTCGGTGGCCATCGGCACACCGGCCGCCTTGGCGGCAGCGGCCAGTCCGCCGACCAGTTGCCGGGTGCTGGCGGCCAGTGCCTCGTAGAAGCCGGGCTTCTGGATTTCACGCAGCGTTGCCAGGCCGCAGGCCGTGGCCACCGGATTGCCCGACAGCGTGCCGGCCTGGTAGACCGGGCCCAACGGCGCCAGTTGCTCCATCACCGCGCGCCGCCCGCCGAATGCCGCCAGCGGCATGCCGCCGCCGATCACCTTGCCGAACACACTGACATCGGGCGCGAAGCCGGGAATCAATTGCTTGTACAAAGACTGCGCGCCGCCGAGCGCGACGCGGAAGCCGGTCATCACCTCGTCGAACACCAGCAGCACGCCATGCTTCGTGCAAAGCTCGCGCAACCGGGCCATGAACGGCACGCTGGCGCGCACGAAATTCATGTTGCCGCAGATCGGCTCGATCATCACGCAGGCCATGTCGGCGGCGTGCAGGCTGAATGCCTCTTCGAGCTGGGCGACGTTGTTGTATTCGAGCACAACGGTGTGCTTGACGACATCGTCCGGCACGCCGGCGCTGGTCGGGTTGCCGAAGGTGGCCAGGCCCGAGCCGGCTTTCACCAGCAGCGCGTCGGCATGGCCGTGGTAGCAGCCCTCGAACTTGATGATCTTGGCCCGGCCGGTGGCGCCGCGCGCCAGGCGCAGCGCGCTCATCGCGGCCTCGGTGCCCGAACTGACGAGCCGGATCTGGTCCATGCTCGGCA